>JAYVYV010000001.1:0-5797 GCA_043783985.1 Acidobacteriota bacterium
CGAAATCGGCGTCGACGCGCCCGACTTCCCCACCGCGCTCCGCGCCGCCCTCCGCCAGGCGCCCGACATCATCGTCGTCGGGGAGATGCGCGATCCGGAGACGATGCAGATTGCCGTGGCGGCGGGCGAGACGGGGCATCTCGTGTTCTCGAGCCTGCACACGAGCGACGTGGCGACGACGGTGGCGCGGATCGCCGACTCGTTTCCAACGGAGCGCCAGAACACGGTGCGGCAGGAGCTGGCGATGTCGCTGGCGGCGGTGATGACGCAGACGCTGATGCCGAAAATCGGCGGCGGCCGCATTCCGGCCGTGGAGCTGCTGATGGTCGGCTACGGCGCGCGTCAGCAGGTCCGCAAGAACGCGCTGCAGCACCTGCACCAGGAGATGACGATTACCAGGAAGCAGGGATCGGTCACGCTGGAAGAATCGCTGGCGGAGCTGGTGAAGCGCGAGCTGGTGGACCGCAAGGACGCGCTGACTCGCGCGGGACATCCGGAGGAGCTGGAGCGGCTGTTGACGTAGGGCTCAGGGCTGAGGGCTCAGGGCATACAGTAGGGCTCCGATCGCGAGGGCGGCGAGGCCGCCGAGCAGTTGCGGGGCGGTCGCGCCGGCTGCGAGCCCCGCGCACACCGCCATCGCGAGCATCGGCGTCACGGGGCCGAGCGGCGCGGTGAATCCCGCCGGCTTGACGAGGTGGGCGCACGACGCCGAGAGGAGGCGCAGCGTCGCCGCCGCCGATCCGCCGTACATCAGCAGGCGCGCCAGCGCGCTGACCAGGGCGATCTGCGCGAAGGAACCGCTGAGCGCGAGCGTGAGCGCGACGGCGGAGGTGAAGACGATCGCGTTGGCCGGCGTCCGGTAGCGCGTGTGGATGCGCGCGAGAAACCGCGGGAGCTGTCCCTGTTCCGCCAGCGCGAAGATCATGCGCGATCCGCTCAACACCTGCCCAGCGTTGTTGCCGGACATGGACACGACGGAGCCGATGCCGATCAGCAGACCGCCGGCAACCCCCAGAAACGCCGCGGCCGCGTCGGCGATGGGCGTGGCGTGATCGGCGACGTTCACCAGCACGCCCTGCGCGACGATCTGCGTCAGCGTCATCACGATCATCACCGACACGATCGTCGCGATCATCGCGAACGGCACGTCGCGCCGCGGGTCGAGCGATTCACCGGCCGGCACCGGGACGACTTCGTACCCCCCGTAGATGAAAATCAGCAGCAGCCCCGCCGAGAGCGACTGCTGCAGCGTGATCGGCGGCAGCGCCGTCAATCGGCCAGGCTCGACGAAGGCGAGGCCGATCGCAATGAAGATCGCGAGCGGCACGAGCTTGCCGACGGTCATCACGTTGACGACGGTGGCGCTCAGACGGACGCCGCGCACGTTGATCCAGCCAAAAGTCAGGGTGAGGGCGAACAGGAACGACGCGCGGGGCCCGCCGGCCGTCAGCGCCGGCCAGTAGTAGCCGAGCGCCACGGCGGTGGCGGCCATGATGCTCGCCTGGCTCGTGGCGCGCGAGAACCACTGCATCCATCCGATTTCGAAGCCGACGAAGTCGCCGAACGCCGCTCGGGTGTAGAGGTACGGGCCGCCCGTCGAGTCGAAGCGGCTGCCGAGCTCGGCGAAGCAGAGCGCGACCGACAGCGACAGCAACCCGATGAGCACGAAGCCGATCGGGCTCCACGCGCCGACGTGCGCGGAGACCTGCGCGGGCCAGAGGAAGATCGCGCCGCCGATCACCTGGTTGACGCCGAGCGCCGTGAGGTCCCAGCGCCCGAGCGCGCGCTTGAGCGTGATCATTCGACGCGGTTGTATCATGAACGCTCGGCTCAAGCCTTCGCGCTACACGAGGGCAAAGCCTTAGGCGAGCCGACGCAGCGCGAAGGCTCTGGCCGAGCGACCCATGCACACAACCCTGCCCCGCCGCTTCTATGCCGACCCCGATTTCTACCGCGCGGAGCTCGAGCGCTTCTATTTCAAGCGCTGGATCTGCGCCGGTCGCGCCGATCAGATCCCGAACGCCGGCGACTACTTCACGCGCACGCTCGGCGACGAGAGCGTCCTCGTCTCGCGCGATGGAGCGGGCTCGATTCACGCGTTGTTCAACGTCTGCCGCCATCGCGGCACGCGGCTCTGCGATCAGACAGAGGGACATTTCGCCGATCGCATTCGCTGTCCCTATCACAACTGGACGTACGGCCTGGATGGCCGCCTCCTCGCGGCGCCGCACATGCCGCCCGATTTCTCGAAAGATGACTACCCGCTCCACCGCGCAGGCTGCGAGTTGTGGGACGGCTTCATCTTCTTGCGGCTCGCGTCCGACCCGCCTGGCCTGCCTGCCCCACACGCCCCACCGGGACTCCTTTCACAACTCGGAGATCTCCCGTCCCGTTTTTCGGCGTGGCACATGGGCGAGCTCCGCCTGGGCCGCCGCATCGTCTACGAGGTCAAGGCGAACTGGAAGCTCATCGTCCTCAACTACAACGAGTGCCTGCACTGCCCGAATCTCCATCCGGCCCTCAACAGACTGCACCACTACCTCGGCGCCGACAACGTCGCGCCGGCCGCGGGCTACTGCGGCGGCGCGATGGCGTTCCGGGACGGCGTCGAGACCATGAGCATGGACGGGAAGCGGCGACGGGCGTATCTGCCCGGGTTGAGCGGGGCACAGCGACAGCAGGTCGTCTACTTCGCGATCTATCCGAACTTGCTCCTCAGTCTCCATCCCGATTACGTGATGACGCACACGCTGTGGCCGCGTGCGTGCGATCGCACCGAGATCGTCTGCGAGTTTCATTTCCATGCGGACGAGCTCGCCCGCTCCGACGTGCAGATCGACGATGCGGTGGAGTTCTGGGACCTGACGAACAAGGAGGACTGGTGGATCGCGGAGCAGTCGCAGGCCGGGATCGCCTCGCGCGTGTATCAGCCCGGACCCTACTCCGATCGCGAAGAGCTGCTGTGGAGCTTTGATGAAGTCGTCCGCAGAGACGCTGGGGAATCCTAAAAACTCTTAGGATCTATGGATTTGAGGATTTGAGGAACTGAGGATTTGAAGGATTTGAGGATTTGAGCAGCTGAGGATTTATTTGAGGACCTAAAGACCGCGCCCGTTGACCAGCGTGCAGCATGCTTTCAGATCCGCAGATATATCCTCAGATCCTCAAATCCTAAAATCCTCAGATTCTGAAGTTGGATTACACTGCAAGGCTATGTCGTCCAACTTTTCCGCGTTCAACGGCCGTCGGCGCGTGCCCGCCCCGGTCAACGAACCGATCAAAGGCTACGCGCCCGGCTCGCCCGAGCGCGCGTCGCTCAAGGCGCGCCTCAAGACGATGGCAGCCGAGACCGTCGATATGCCGCTCATCATCGGCGGCAGGGAAATACGTACGGGCGACACGGCGCCGTCGGTGATGCCGCACGATCACCGGCACGTGCTCGGCACCTATCACAAGGCGACCGAACAGCACGTCGTGCAGGCGATCGACGCCGCCGCGGCCGCCCGCGCCGAATGGTCCGGCTGGGCGTTCGAGGATCGCGCCGCCGTCATCCTCAAAGCCGCCGAGCTGCTCACGGCGACCTGGCGCGACACGATCAACGCGGCGACGATGCTCGGCCAGTCCAAGACCGCGTTCCAGGCCGAGATCGACGCCGCCGCGGAGCTCGTCGACTTCTGGCGCTTCAACGCGCACTACGCCCAGGAACTGCTCGACGAACAGCCGTACAGCGACCACACGATGTGGAATCAGCTGGAGTACCGCGGTCTCGAAGGGTTCGTCTACGCCGTCACCCCGTTCAACTTCACCTCGATCGGCGGCAACCTCCCGACCGCGCCGGCGCTGATGGGCAACACGGTCATCTGGAAGCCCGCCTCGAGCGCGATGTACTCCGCGTACTACCTGATGAAGCTGTACGAGGCGGCCGGCATGCCGCCCGGCGTCATCAACTTCGTGCCGGGCGATGCGGCGACGATCTCGAAGGTGCTGCTCTCGCATCCGGATCTTGGCGGCGTGCACTTCACCGGGAGCACCGAGGTCTTCAACAACATGTGGAAGACGATCGGCGCCTCCATGTCCACTTACCGCTCGTATCCACGGATCGTCGGCGAAACCGGCGGGAAGGACTTCATCGTCGCCCACCCGTCGGCAGACGCCGAGGCGCTCGCGGTCGCGATGGTGCGCGGCGCGTTCGAGTTCCAGGGACAGAAGTGCTCGGCGGCGAGCCGCGTGTACGTGCCGAAGTCCATCTGGAACGACGTGCGCGACCGCGCGGTCGCGATGATTGGCGACATCAGGATGGGCGATCCGCGCGACTTCCGCAACTTCATGGGCGCCGTGATCGACAAGCGCGCGTTCGACAAGATCAGCGAGTACATCGAGCACGGCCGGGGCCACGCGAAGATCCTCGCCGGCGGGAAGGTCGACGGGAGCAAGGGTTACTTCATCGGCCCGACGCTCGTCGAAACGGCCGACCCCGGCTACAAGCTGCTGTGCGAGGAGATTTTCGGACCGGTGCTCACCGCGCACGTGTACGACGATGCGAAGTGGGAGGAGACGCTGAAGATCGTGGACTCCACGTCGCCGTACGCGCTGACCGGCGCGGTGTTCGCGCAGGACCGGCGCGCGATCGTGCACGCGATGTCGGCGCTGCGGCACGCGGCCGGCAATTTCTACGTCAACGACAAGCCGACCGGCGCGGTCGTCGGGCAGCAGCCGTTCGGCGGCGCGCGCGCCTCCGGTACAAATGACAAAGCCGGATCGAAGCTGAACCTGACCCGCTGGGTCAGCGCGCGGACGGTAAAGGAGAACTTCAACCCGCCGAAGGACTACCGCTACCCGTTCATGAGCGAGGAATAGAATTAGGAATTAGGAATCTGGAATTTAGAATGCTGGCACCGCAGTCTTTCGCGGCGGGTTGAAAAACGGCGTCTTCACGACCGTCGCCGGCACGCGGTGGCGGGACGCTTCGACGGTGACCTCGACCTCGAGCGCGGTGCCTTCCACGAAATGCGGCGCCGCGACGGTCGCCAGCGCGATCAGCTTCTTCAACACCGGCGACCAGGTCGTCGTCGTCGCGCGGCCGATCTGACGGCCGCGGCGGTACACCGGCACCGCCGTGCGCGACGCGGCGGCGGCAATCTGCGGCGCAAGGCCGAGACGCTCGTAGAGCGCTTCGACCGATGGCCAGCTGATCTCGAGGCCGACGATCTGCCGCGACGGCCCGCGGCGCCGTTCCTCGATGAGGGCCTGACGGCCGACGAACGGGCGGGTATCGAGCTGCACGAGACGCCCGAGACCCATCTCAAACGGCGAGTATTTCTGCGGCTCGATCAGCGCCTTCTTGCTGCTGAAGAAATCGACGTCGATGAGCAGCAATCCCGCCTCGACGCGCGCGACGTCGAGCGCGAGCATCCCCGCGGCGTGGATGTCGAACGGGCGGCCGCCGGTCATCAACGCGTCCCACACGTCCACCGCGCGGTCCCACGGCATCCAGATTTCGTAGCCGAGGTCGCCCGTGTAGCCGGTGCGGGAGATCTCGACCGGCACGCCGGCGATCCGGCCGCGCGTGACACGAAAGTACTTGAGACCGGTGATCTCCGCCTCGGCCACCTTCGCGAGCAGCCGAGCCGAAGTCGGCCCCTGGAGCGCGAGCGCGGCGACCTGCTCGGAGATGTCCTCGATCGAAACCTCGAGCCCCTGCGCGTTCTGCCGGAGCCAGCGCAGACTCGGGTCGGCGGCCGTCCAGCGAAAGAGGTTCTCCTCGAGACGCGACACTGTGCCGTCGTCGATGACCTTG
>JAYVYV010000002.1:0-16507 GCA_043783985.1 Acidobacteriota bacterium
CCCCCAGACAACAAATATACGCCGGCTCAGGATGTCGAGCTGGGAACCAAGGCGGCAGCCGATGCGAGAAGGCAGCTGCCTCTCATGCGTGACGACAACGTCACGTCCTTCGTCGAAGACACCGGTCGGCGGCTCGTCGCGGTGATTCCGGCGGAGTTCCGTCACCCCGAATTTCACTACACGTTCGAGGTCGTGAACGTGAAGGAGATCAACGCGTTCGCGCTGCCGGGCGGGCCGATGTTCGTCAACCGCGGCATGATCGAGGCGGCGCACACCGACGGCGAAGTCGCGGGCGTGATGGCCCACGAGCTCAGTCACGTCCTGCTGCGTCACGGCACGGCACAGGCGAGCAAGGCGCAGAAGTACGAGATGGGCCAGATGGCGGGCGCGGTGCTCGGCGCCATTATCGGAGGTGGTTGGGGTCAGGTGATTTCCCAGGGCACGCAGTTCGGCCTGGGCACCGCCTTCCTGCGTTTCAGCCGCGAGTACGAGCGCCAGGCGGACATCGAGGGGGCGCAGATCATGGCGCGCGCGGGTTACGACCCGATCGACATGGCGAACATGTTCAAGACGATCCAGAAGCAGGGGGGATCGGGCGGACCCCAGTGGCTCAGCGATCACCCGGACCCGGGCGACCGCTCGAACTCCATCCAGCGGGAGGCGCAGACGCTCCGCGTCGCCAACCCGATCCGCAACACCCGCGAATTCCAGCAGGTGCAGGCGCACCTCAGACAGCTGTCGCCGGCGCAGACGACGGAGCAGGCCACGAGAAACGCGGGGCGCAACGGCAACCCCAACCCCAATTCCCGCGACGGTAACCCCAACTCGCGCGACAGCGGGCGCGGGGCGCCTACCGGACGTGTGGAGCGGCCCTCCTCGAGCTACCAGACCTATACCGAAGGCAACCTGTTCCGCATCAGCGTGCCGTCGAATTGGCGGGAGCTGCCCAATTCGGGCGCGGTCACATTCGCGCCCGAGGGCGCGTACGGCGATGTGAACGGCCAGAGCATGTTCACCCATGGCGTGGAGATCGGCTCCGCGCGCAACGAGTCGCACAACCTGCAGACGGCGACCAACGAGCTGCTCGATTCGCTCGGGCAGGGAAATCCGGGGTTGAGCCGGCCGTCGCGCTACGACCGCGTCAACGTCGCCGGACGTCAGGGTCTTCGGGCCGTCATGTCCAACACGTCGTCGGACGGGCTGCCCGAGAACATCGTGATGTTCACGACGCAGCTTCGTGACGGTTCGCTGTTTTACGCCGTGGCTGTCGCGCCGCGTAACGAGTTTCAATCGTACAGCGGCATCTTCGACCGGGTGATCCGGTCGATCCAGTTGATGGACTAAAAGCGAAGCGTGAGACCTGCGCTCGCGCGCCAGAAATCGAGCCGGTCGTTGCTGAACAGGCCGAGGGGGACGTCCTGCAGCGTCTGCAGGTGCCGGACGTCGCCCCGGACGCCGAGGGTGTGGCCCAGGAAGATGTTGAGGCCGCCCCCGATGTCGTACCCCAGGGCGTTCTTGTCGAGCGCGAGGCTGAGGGCGTCGAACTGCACGTGCGGACGAATCAGTCCGAGACCCACCACCGCGTACGGCTGTATCGGTCCCGCGGGGACCACAACCATCACGTTGCTCATCACCGTGAGCACTGCGTTGTTGCCGCCCGGCGTCTTGCCGAAGAAGTCGCGTGCGTACGCGAGCTCCTCCTCGAATCCGAAGATCCCATGTGTCGTTCCTACGGAGACGCCGAGGTTCAGTCGCTTCTCCTCGCAGTTCTGAACGCTGGCGCAGTTGGCGGAATCCCCGCCGAAGTTGTAGCCGGCAAAGGGCGAGACGAACCCCTGTCCGCGCGCGGGAACGGCGATCAGGAGAAGCAAGCCGGCGGTGAGTCCCAGGATGCGGTGTGAGGGCATCCTTTCATTTTACGCGCGCCCGACCGCAATGCCTTTTTTACGAACCTGCCGGGATCGACGCAAAAAGCGTGGCCAAATAATGTAGAATCTCCGCGTTCAAAAGTGAAACGGCATCTCGGCACCGGTCGGGACAGCGTGAGCCCGCTGGACTGGAAGTACCGTCCGCACTCGTCGGTCGCGCGTCGGCTGCCCGCTGCCGTCGATCTCCGTCGCCACTGCCCGCCGGTCTACGATCAGCTTCACTTGAACAGCTGCTCGGCGAACGCGATCGCCGCCGCGCTGCGATACGACCAACTCAGGGAGGGGCGCCCGCACGTGCCATCGCCGTCGCGACTGTTCATCTACTACAACGAGCGCGTGCTGGCTGGCGTGGTCGGCACCAACAGCCCGGTCGCGCTGCGCGACGGGTACCGGACGGTGACCAAGGTCGGCGCCTGTCCGGAAGCGATGTGGCCGTATCAGGTGCGCCGCTTTCGCCGAGTGCCCACGCCGCGCTGTTTTCGATCGGCGCACGACCATCGGGCAATCCTCTATTACCGCCTCCGGCGCACCGTGTCGCACCTGCGCGCGTGCCTCGCCGAGCGTTTTCCGTTCGTGATGGCCATCGCCGTCCACAACAGCATGATGGGACGCGACGTCCGCCGCACCGGCATGGTGCCGATGCCGACGCGCCGCGATCGCCTGCGCGGCGGCCATGCGGTCCTCGTGGTCGGTTACGACCACGACAGGCGCGTGCTGATCTTCCGCAACTCCTGGGGCCGCGGGTGGGGCGACCACGGAGACGGCTACCTGCCGTATGCATTCGTCGCCTCCCCGGATCTGACATGGGACTTCTGGACCATGCGGCGAATCTCCTAGAACCGCACCGTGCCCCTGTCTTCCGGTGTCCGGATCGTCGGCCGCTTCGAAATCGTCGCCCCGCTCGGAGCGGGCAGCATGGGCGAGGTCTATCACGCGCACGATCTGAAGCTGGGGCGTGACGTCGCCCTGAAGCTGCTGTCGACGGCGCTCGCCGGCTCGGAAGAACATCTGATCCGCTTCGAGCGCGAGGCGCGCGCGGCCTCCGCGCTCAATCACCCGCACATCTGCACGATCTACGACGTCGGCCAGGCGCCCGAAGCCGACGGACGGCCCTATCTCGTGATGGAGCTGCTGCGCGGCGTCACGCTCTACCAGGCGATGGCGTCCGGCCCGATGTCGGTGCCTCCCGTCATCCGCCTCGGCGTGCAGATCGCCGACGCGCTGGACGTCGCGCATGGCGCGGGGATCATCCACCGCGATCTCAAGCCGGCCAACATCTTCGTCACCGCGCGCGGCGACGCCAAGCTGCTCGACTTCGGCCTGGCCGCGATGATCGTCAGCGCGCAGGATCCGGGGGCGGCCGGCGTCCATCCTGCGACCGCGTTGACGACGCTCGGCACGGCGGTGGGCACCGTGCTCTACATGTCGCCCGAACAGGCGCTCGGCGATCCGCTGGATGCGCGAACCGACATCTTCTCGCTCGGCCTCGTCCTCTACGAGATGCTCACTGGGCGGCGCGCGTTCGAGGGGCGCTCGACCACCGCGATCATCGACGCCATCCTCCACAATGAGCCGGCCGGACTGGACGTCGCCGACGTGTCGGCGGTGCCGACGGAGATGCGGCGCCTGGTCGCGCGCATGCTCGAAAAGGATCGGGATCGGCGACCGTCGACCGCCGGGGAGATTGCGGCGCGGTTACGCGCGGTGCAGAGCGGCTCGATGGCCGGCCGCGAATACGCCGGCACGAGCCGCGGCCGATCCTCCGGGCCGGCGCCGCTGCAGCTCGGCTCCGAGGTCTACCAGCGAACCCCCGCATATGCGCCGCAACCCGCGTCCTCGCCGGGGTCGAGCGCCCCCTTGGCGTCCGGCCGCCTCCGGGACGCCGTCACCGTCGCCGTCCTGTTGCTGGTGCTGGCGGTCGGCGGATACGGCGCGTACTCGTGGTACCAGGGCGCGGCCGCGCCGCCGGCGCCGCGCGAGCCGCTGCTGCTCGCCGATTTCGCCAACTCCACGGGGGAGGCGGTCTTCGACGGCGCCCTGAAAGACGCGCTGGAGATTCAGCTCCAGCAGTCGCCGTATGTGAAAGTGCTGCCGGCCCCGCAGGTTCGATCCGCGCTGCAGCTGATGCAGCGGTCGCCGAACGAACCGCTGACCCCGGCCGTTGCCCGCGACCTGTGCGAGCGCCTCGGCGTCAAGGCGATCCTGCTCGGCTCGATTGCGCCGCTCAGCTCGGCGTACGTGATCACACTCGAAGCGCAGGCCTGTCACACCGGCGACACGCTCGCCCGCGAACAGGCGCAGGCGGCGGCAAAAACCGACGTCCTCGCGAGCGTAGGTGCGGCGGCCGCGCGCATCCGCCAGCGGCTGGGCGAGTCGATCGGCTCGATTCAGAAGTTCAACGTCCCCGCGCCGAACGCCACGACCCCGTCCCTCGAGGCGCTCAAGGCGTACAGCATGGGCATCCAGACGCGGCTGAAGACCGGCGACGTCCAGGCGATTCCGTTCTTCGAGCACGCGCTGACGCTCGACCCCAATTTCGCGCTGGCGGCGGCGCGGCTGGGCGCGATCTACTCGAATCTGCGCGACCTCGAACGATCGCAGCAGTACCTGAAGCAGGCGTTCGCGCGCGCCGACTCGCTCAGCGAGCCCGAGCGCCTCTTCATCCAGTCCACCTATCACTTCGTCGTCACCGGACGCCTGGAAGACGTCATCGCAATCTACCGGCTGTGGATTGCGGTGTATCCCGACGACTGGGTGCCGCACAACAACCTGTCGACCGCCTACGGCCACTTGAACCAGTACGACAATGCCCTCGAGGAAGCGCGGATCGCGGTCGCGCTCGCGCCCAATTCGGTGATCGTGTATCAGCAGCTGACCAAGGTGCTGCTCGCGCTCGACCGGCTCGGCGAGGCCAGGGCCGTCGTCCAGGACGCCGCGGCGAAACGGCTCGACTCGTCGGTCATGCATCAGCTCGCATTCGACCTCGCCTTCATCGACCAGGACGCCGCCGGCATGCAGGAGCACCTGCGCGCCGCGTCCAAGCGGCCCGACGGCTACCTGGTGGTGACCGAGGCGGCGCGCGCCGCGATCGCCAGCGGCGATCTGGACGCGGGCCGTGCGCTGTACGCGCAGGCGGGCGCTGCCGCCCGCGCCGCGCGCATCAACGACTTCGTCGGAAGCCTGATCGCGGAGCAGGCGCTCAACGACGCGCTCATCGGCGACGTCGAGCGCGCACGCAGCGAGCTCCAGTCGGCCGTCGCCGTCAGCCGGGGGCCGGAGACCACGTGGACCGCGTCGCTGGCGGCGTCCTTCTCCGCGCGGCCCGCGCAGGCCGCCGAGCTCGTGCGGGCGTACCAGGCGCTGCAGCCTCCGACGCCGGACGTCGTCAACGCGCAGGTGCCGATGCTCCAGTCGGCGATCGCGCTGGCTGGCAACGACGCCGCCGGGGCGTCCTCGGTGCTGCGCAAGGCGTCTCCGTTCGAGACCATCGCCGGGCCGTGGCTCGCGTACCTGCGCGGGCTGGCGAGCGCGACGGCGGGCAATCACGGCCAGGCCGCGCGGGAGTTCCAGACCATCGTCGCGCACCGGGCCAACCAGCCGACGAACCTCGTGCACAGCCTCGCCCGGCTGCAGCTGGCGCGGGCGGCCCGCGCCGCCGGCGACGTCGTGCTGGCACGGCAGGCGTACGCCGACTTCGCCGGTGCGATGCGCAACGCGACCCCGCGCCACCCGCTGCTGGCCGCCGCCTCCCGAGAGGCCGCCGCACTGCCGGGGGCTGCTCCCACATCACGATGACCGTGCCCCTCGACGTCCTGCTCGTCTCGATGCCGTTCGGTCCCCTGCTGTCGCCGTCGCTGGGCCTCAGCCTGCTGCAGCCGCAGGTCGCCGCGCGCGGCCTCACCTGCCGCAGCGAGTACTTCACCCTCGGCTTCGGCGAACGGATCGGCGAGCCGCTGTACTGCAAGATCACGAACGAGCTGCGCGCCTTCACGCGCGCGTTCGTCGGCGAATGGATTTTTTCGCACGCGGTGTACGACTGGGACGCCGCGCACGACGAACGCTATATCGCCGAGGTCTTGCTGCCGCCGCCGTCGTGGCTGGGACGCAACAACACGCGGCCTCCGACGGCGAGAGAGATGCGCGGACTGTTCACGGCGCGGGATGCTGCGTCCTCCTACGTGGACTGGTGCGCCGATCGGGTCGTCGAGATGCAGCCCCGGGTCCTCGGCTTCACGAGCGTTTTTCAGCAGCACCTGGCCTCGCTCGCGCTCGCCAGGCGCATCAAGACGCGGCTGCCCGATACGTTCATCGTCATGGGCGGCGCGAACTGCGAAGCGACGATGGGGGTCGAGACTGTGCGCCAGTTCGCCTGTGTGGACGCCGTGGTCTCGGGTGAGGGCGACCACGTATTCGCGGAGCTGGCGCTGCGCGTGGTGCGCGGCGAGCCCATCGGCGGGATTCCGGGCGTCATCACGCAGGCCTCGGTCGCCGGCCCGGCCGGCCTGGGCCCCGCGCCGACGGCGCCCGCCGTCACCGACCTCGACGCCCTGCCCTATCCGGATTACACCGACTTCTTCGCGCAGTTCGAGCGCAGCCAGTTCGGCAAGACGTGGCAGCCGAGCGTGTTCGTCGAGACGTCGCGCGGCTGCTGGTGGGGCGAGCGGATGCACTGCACGTTCTGTGGCCTCAACGGCGCGACCATGGCCTTCCGCAGTAAGTCCGCGCCGCGCGCGCTCGCCGAGCTGACCCACCTGGCGACGACGTATCCGGGTTGCGACATCCAGGTGGTCGACAACATCCTCGACCTGAAATATTTCAAGACGCTGCTGCCGGCGCTCGCCGAGCGGAAGCTGAACGTCTCGCTGTTCTACGAAACCAAGTCGAACCTGAAGAAGGAACAGGTGCGGCTGCTGCGCGATTCCGGCGTGCGGACGATTCAGCCGGGGATCGAGAGCTTCAGCTCCGCGGTGCTGAAGCAGATGAAAAAAGGCGTGACGGGACTGCAGAACATCCAGCTCCTGAAATGGTGCAAGGAGATCGGGGTCGAGCCGATCTGGTACTTCCTGATGGGGTTCCCCGGCGAATCACCGGACGAGTACTTCGAGATGGCGGCGTTGTCGGCGCGGGTGTGCCACCTGCCGAAGCCATCCGGGGTCAACGTCATACGGCTCGATCGCTTCAGCCCGAACTTCAACGAGGCCGGGACGCTGGGGTTCACCAGACTGCGGCCGCTGCCCTTCTACGAGTTCCTGTACGATCTCCCCGAACCCGTGCGGCACAACCTCGCGTACTATTTTGCGTACGATTACCGGGCCCCGCAGGATGTCGCGCGGTACGCCGACCCGCTCGTCAAGAGCGTGCACGCGTGGACGACGACCTGGAAGCACTCCGAGCTGGTCTCGGTCGATCTCGACGATCGCCTGGTCCTGCTCGACACGAGACCGAGGGCGAAGACGCCCGTGTCGGTGCTGAGCGGCGAGGATCGGGAGCTGTATCTGGCCTGCGATGCGATCACCGACGCCAGCCCGCTCGGGGCGTCGAGCGCGCAGCGGCTCCAGGCGATCGCCGCCGCCGGGCTGATGCTGAACGAAGGCGCGAAGTATTTGTCGCTGGCGGTGCCGGTCGGCGAGTACCAGCCGTCGCCCAAGGCCATGACGCGACTGCGTCCCTTGTTCACGCGCGTCGACGCCGAGTTCCGGTCCCGCGTCAAAGCGCATTTCACGTCCGTCACCCGTCAACCCTCAGGAGGCTAGATGGCGAAGAAGAAGGCTGGAAAGAAAAAGGGCGGAGCCAAGAAGAAGACAGCCAAGAAGAAGACAGCCAAGAAGAAGGCGGTCAAGAGAAAGAAGAAGCCGGTCGGCGACATCTTCAACTAGGCGTCCCCGGCGAGCCGGCCTGCACGCGGCCGGCTCGCTATCGCCCTCCGTTAACATACGGGCATGGAAGTTCGACTCTTTCCCAACTCGAGGCGTCCCGGTGTCGGCTTGCGGCCGCGTCGCGAGAGCCAGCGCCCGCTTCTCCCGCAGCACGCGCGCCACTGCCCGGTGCTCGAGGCCGGCAGCGCCCTCGGCTTCATGGTCTACCCGCCGCTCGAGCCGAACGAGTCGTATCACGTCGAGTTCCAGGGCGACGGCCGCTATCAGTTCGCCTACTTCAACCTGAATCCCCGGGGCGCGTGGGACGCGATCTTTTCCGTGACGATCGCCCTTCCCGTGGGCACGCTCGGGATGATCACGGAAGACGTCACGTTCATGCACGCCAACCCCGGGATGACCCGCGACGATGCCCTGCTCGCGGCGCGCACCTTCATCGTGCCCGAGGACATGGGCACGCCGCCCGGGGCGCTGGCGCTCCGCGGCTCGACGAACTTCCAGACGGCGGCGGGCTGGGACACCGTCTACACGCCGATCTTCAACATGATCGACCGGCCGGTCGCGCCGATGCTGGTGGTCCGCGTCGAGACCGACTGGTACGCGCACGAGACCGAATTCCGCTACGTGCTCGAGCCGGGCGAGGGGATTTCCGGATCGCACGCGATGCCGATCGGACAGGTGGTGTTCGTCCCGCGTGAGGAGGTCACTTTCCGCGACTCCACGGCGGCGGAGCTCGAGGCGATCGCGGCAGCGCAGGCGCAGTTCTCACGCGAGAAGGCCGCCGCCCGCACCACGACGCCGTACGGCATGCCGTACAGCCCGCAGTACCTGCGCCAGAGCCGCGCGCCGAAGCCCAAAACCTAGTCGGTCGAGACCTTCTTCCAGTTCTTCACCAGATGCTCCGCGGTCCGCCAGGCGAGCGCCTGCGCGGTCAGCGTCGGGTTGCGCGCGCCGCTGGTGCCCATCACCGATGCGCCCAGCACGCCGAGGTTCGGCACCTCGTGCGAGAAGCCGTAGCGGTTGACGACGTTCGTGTCCGGGTTGTCGCCCATGCGCGTGCCGCCGTACGCGTGCGTCGACACGCCCATCGCGCCGCCGACCGGCGTCCGCTGCACGGCGATCGCGCCCGCCTCGCGATACCACTGCTCCATCTTGTCCTGCGAGAAGGCGGCGATCTTGCGTTCGTTGTCCTTGAACTCCGCCGTGACGCGGCAGACGGGATAGCCCAGCGGATCCTTCACCACCGGATCGAGATCGAGGTAGTTGTCCTCGTACGGCAGCGTCGTCTTCTGGATGTACGAGCTGTGCGAACGATCGGCGTTCTCCTTGATGAACGCCTTCCACTGCGAGCCCCACCCGGGCACGCGGCCGAACGTGTTCATGCCCGCCGCGGCGATCGGCCGCTTGTCGGACATCGCCCAGAGGTTGGCGCCGCCGATGAAGTCGAGCGCCGAGTGATCGAAGTTGTCGTCGGCCCAGTTGTCCACCGCTACGCCCTGCGCCGGCAAACCGTACCAGCTGTCGAGATTGAACGGGAACAGCGCCGACACCGGCGCGCCCTGGTGGTGGCTGAAGTAGTGGCGCCCGACCTGCTTGTGGTTGTTCGACAGGCCGCCGGGAAACGCCGCCGACTTCGAGAGCAGCAGCAGCCGCGTGTTCTCGTAAGTGAAGCTCGCGAGCAGCACGACCTTCGCCGGCTGGAAGTACTCGACGCCGTCGGTGACGTAGTTCACCCCGGTCATGCGCCCGTTCCGGTCGACCTCGATCGTCGTCACGTGCGCGCGGGTGACGACCTTCAGGTGGCCGGTCGCCTGGGCGCGCGGGATCGTCGTCACCGCGGTCGAGTTCTTCGCGTCGACGTGACAGCCGCCGCGGTTGCAGAAGCCGTGGTACATGCAGCCGGATCGGTTCTGGTACGTCCGCGAGTTGATCGCGGCGGGACCGGGGAACGGATGCCAGCCGATGGTCTTGGCCGCCGCGGTCATCTTCTCGATGAACGCCGTGCCCCGCAGCGCCGGCATCGGATAACCGCGTGTGCGCGGCCCCTCGAACGGGTTGCCGCGCGGATCGATCGTGCCGTTGACGTTGCCTGCCTGGCCCGACACCCCGACCTCGTACTCGATCTTGTCGTAGTACGCCTCGAGCTCGTCGAGGCCGAAGGGCCAATCTTCTACCGTGGATCCTTTGGGGATCCGCGAGGCGCCGTAGCGCCGCGTCGTCTCGCTGACCACTTTGAAGTCCCACGGGTTCAGCCGCCAGCTCTGCGCCCAGTAGTGAAGGCTCGTGCCACCCACGGCGTTCTGCATGGGATGGATGTTGCCGCGCGGGGCGGTGGGAGCCGACGCGGTGGCGCGCGACGTCGGGATCTCCTGGTTGGCCTTCTGCACCGCCTGCGGCCAGCCGCGGTAGTTGTTGCGCAGCTCGTCGGGCGCAAAGTCCCGCCGGGTGAGCCACGACCCCGCCTCGAGCCCGATGACCTCGAGACCGGCCTGGGCCAGCGGCAGCGCCCCGACGCCGCCGGCCGCACCCAGACCGATGATGACGACGTCGGTGTCTTTCAGCCTAGTCGCCATGATGGTGCTCCTTGTCGGCGCCGGCGCGCGCCGACGCCTTCGTGAACGATTCGTAGTCGTACGCCGACTTGTGGTTCGGTTTCAGCTCGTGCTTCTCCAGCTGCTGCTGATCCGCGGCCGTCACCATCGTGCGGATGCCCGGGTAGCCGATCAGATCCCAGCCGATGAAGTTCGCGTTGCCGCCGTAGTAGGGATCGCCGAACGTGCCCTGGTGCGTGTGGCTCAGCACCAGCGCGAAGAACGGGGCGGAGCCGCCGGTGAAGCCGGTGGCCGCGCCGGTCTCGACGTCGATCAGGACCGAGTCCCGATCCGTAGCCGACAGCTCGGTGAACGCCTTGCCGCGGGACGAGCGCGCGTAGCGGTCCAAGGCCGCGAGCCCGGCGGTGTACGCCTGCCGCGACGAGGCGAGCGCCCCGCCGAGCGCGCGGTCGATGTAGTGCGCGGCGCGGGCTTCGGTGGCGCCGGGGCCGCCGGCGTCGGTCGGGATCAGCCGCGCCACGACCGCGTCGAGCAGATCCGCCTCGGTCGCGGTCAGGTTCTCGAGCGGCTCGCGCGCCGCCTCCATCGCATGGTCGCGTAGGGCGACGGCGTCAGCCGAGCCTTCGCTCACGGCCTGGACGCCCGGCTGAAGCCTTCTTGCGACCTCGTCTGACGCCGCGGCCGCCGCGCCGATCGCGCCCGCACGCTTCAATAAATCCCGCCGTGAGATGAATGTCATGGTGTGGCCTTCCGTTCGTAAATGGCGACGATCTCGCCTTGACCGATGACGTGCCCCTGAATGGCCGACAGCAGGTCGGCGCGTGTGAGGCCCGCCTTGAGCCCGAGATCCGCGTCGAGCGCGTAGACGACGAAGTGATAGTGATGCGGCTTGCCGGGCGGAGGCGCCGGACCGCGATAGATCGCGCGCCGGAAACCCGACACCCCTTGAATCGCGCCCGCGATTCCGGCGGGCATCGGCGCGGCGGGATCGATCGGGATCCCCTCCGGCAGTCCTGTCGCGCTCGCGGGAATCTTGTAGATCACCCAGTGCACGAACGGCGGCGGGTTGCCCGCGTCAGGGTCCTCGCAGACGACGGCGATCTCTTTCGTGCCCGCCGGCAGATTGCTCCAGGTCAGCGGTGGCGAAAGATTGCGGCCGTCAGGCGTGTAGTCGCGCGGCATCGTCTGATCCGCGACGAGCGTGGGGCTGGTGACAGCGAGTTTCTGCGGCGCGGTCTGCGCCGCGAGGGTCGCGCCGAGCAGCGTCGCGCACAAGGCTGGCTTCATAACCATCACTCCGGACGGACACGCGGGTCCGCCCCTTCGAGAGCACGCGTCCGCCCCACACTACACGGCAACGACGAACCGCCCTCGCGCGGCGCCAGACAACAGCGTGGCGAACGCGTCCGGCAGATCGTCGAGGCCGATGATCGTCGCGATCGTCGTCAACTGCGGCGGCTTGAGATCGGAGGCGAGGCGGCGCCACACCTCGATCCGGGTGGGCATCGGGCACATCACCGAGTCGATCCCCAGCAGCTTCACGCCCCGGAGGATGAACGGCAGGACGGTGGTCTTCAACTCCGTCCCGCCGGTCAGCCCCGAGCTCGCGATCGCCCCGTTGTACATCATCGTGCGCGTCAGCCACGCGAGCGTGTCGCCGCCGACGACGTCGATGGCGCCGGCCCAGAGCGGCTTCTCGACCGGGCGCGTCCCCATCTGCAGGGTCAGGCGCGATCGCACCTCCACGGCGCCGAGCGACCTGAGGTACGCGTGCTCGCCGTCCTTCCCCGTCAGGGCCGTCACCTGATATCCGCGCGCGGCGAGCATCTGGACGGCGAGGCTGCCGACGCCACCCGTCGCTCCCGTGACGATTACCGGCCCTTGCGCGGGCGTGAGCCCGTTGCGTTCCAGGTCCACGATCGACAGCGCGGCGGTGAAGCCCGCCGTGCCGATCGTCATGGCGTCGAGCAACGTGAGGCCGTCGGGTAGGGCCACGACCCAGTCCGCCGGCACGCGCGCCACGCCCGCGTATCCGCCGTCGTGGGCGACTCCGAGATCGTACCCGGTCACCAGCACCGCCTGCCCCTCGCGAAACCTGGCGTCGCCACTGGACGCCACGGTCCCCGCCACGTCGATGCCGGCGACCAGCGGGAATCGGCGGATGATTTTGCCGGCGCCGGTGGCCGCGAGCGCATCCTTGTAGTTGACGCTGGAATGCGCCGCCTCGATCACGACATCGCCGGGACCGAGATCGTCGAGCCCCAGATCGACCACGCGCCCCCGCACGCCGCCGTCCCCGTCGAACACGCGAAAGGCGCGGAACCGCTCGCTCATTTCTTCGCTTTCGCGTCCTGCAGAAGCGAGGCGATTTCCTCTCGTCCGGCCAGCCCGGCGTACATCCACGCGGTGCGATCGAGCCGGTCGACCACATCCAGATCCGCGCCGTGCTTCAGCAGGACGCGGACGACGTCGGGCAGGTTCGCGGAGGCGGCCGTGATCAGCGCCGTCCAGCCGTCGCCGTTCTGCACGTTGACGTCGGCGCCCCGCTCCAGTAGCAGCGCGACCGTGTCGACGCAGTTCTCGCCGGCTGCCGCGAGCAGGGGTGCGTTGCCCTCGACGATCGCGCCCGCCGCAAGGCCCGAGGCGAGCAGCGCGCGCACGGCGCCGGTCTGGCAGCCGGTCGCGGCCAGGATCAGGTCGCGCGGCGACGCCTTCGCGCCGCGCTTCTGCAACAGGTCGATCGCCTCGGCGGAGCCGGCCGCCGCGGCGTACGTCATGACCGAGCCGCCGCCGGCGTCGGCGGCGTTCACGTCGGCGCCGGCAGCGAGCAGCGCCTGCACGACAGCGGCGTCGCCGTTGGCGACCGCGGCCATCAGCGCGGTGCGCGCCTGGTTGTCCTTCGCGTTCGCATCGGCGCGGGCCTCCAGCAGCGCGCGCACGGGATCGGCGTAGCCGCCGAAGGCCGCGACCATCAGCGCCGTCATGCCGCCCGAGTTGCGCGCGTTGACCGCAGCGCCGCTGGCGAGCAGCAGGCGCACCGTGTCGCCATGGTCGGCCGACGCGGCGCGCATGAGCGGCGTCGTGCCGTCGCCCGACGCCCCGTTGATGTCCGCCTTCGCGGCGATCAGCAGACGCGCAATCGCGGTCTGCCCCTGCATCGCGGCGAGCGCCAGCGGAGTGAGGCCGTTCTCGTCCGGCGCGTTGACGTCGGCGCCACCCTTGATCAGCGTCTCCACGACGCCGCTCTGGCCGTAGACGACGGCGTCCGGAAGCGATTGCTGCGGGGCGCCGGCCGCGACGAGCGCGGCCGCCAGAGCGCTGAGGAGACAGTGCATCACGGTGGCGCAGGGACGATAGCATATGGTACCGTGTCGGGGCTCCACATTCAGACATGAACGTCGACCACCGGTTCACGCAAACCCAGAAACAATACGCCGCCGACGACCTCGAGACGATGCGCGAGGCCAAGCGGTACCAGGCGCACGTCTTCGATCTTCTGCGGCCCCATATCGGTTTCAACGTGCTCGAAGTCGGATGCGGGATCGGCACGACCAGCGTGCGCCTCGCCGGGATGGCCGAGCACCTCGTCTGCATCGAGCCGAACCCGAACTGCGTCTCGCGCGCGCGCGCCGCGCTCGACGGCTATCCCAACGTCACCCTTCGGATCGGCCCCCTCGAGGAGTGCAACCGGGACGAGATGCTGGAGCAGCGTTTCGACACGATCGTCTGCGTCAACGTGCTGGAGCACATCGAGGACGACATCGGGGCGCTGCGCCTCTTCCGCGATTTCGCGGCGCCGGCCGGCGGGAAGGTGCTGATCTTCGTCCCCGCCGTGCAGGCCGCCTACGGACCGCTCGATGCGGCGCTGGGCCACCACCGCCGCTACTCGAAGCGCACGCTGCGGCGGGCGTTCGAGGAAGCCGGCCTGGACATCGTGGCCCTGCGCTACACGAATCCGTTCGGCCTGCTCGCGTGGATGTACAACGCGCACGTCAGCGGCACCACGGAGCACACGTCGGGACAGGTCCGGCTGTTCGAGCAGCTGGTCGCGCCCTGGGCGCTGCCGCTGGACCGCGCCGTGCCGCCGCCGATCGGGCTGTCGCTCTTCGCCGTCGGGCGCGCCCGCGTGCACGCATGAGCGTCTCCAGGCTCCAGCGCGCCGCGCAGCGCGTGCCGGCCGATCCGCTGCTCTCGGTGGTGATGCCGGTCTACAACGAAGCAGACACCGTCGAGGAAATCATCCGCCGCGTGCTCGCCGTCACGATGCGCATCGAGCTCATCGTCGTCGACGATTTGTCGACCGACGGGACGCCGGCGATTCTCGATCGGCTGCAGCAGGAACTGGGTTTCGTCCTGCTCCGGCAGCCCCGCAACGGCGGCAAAGGCGCCGCGCTGCGGCGCGGCTTTGCGGCCGTCACCGGCGACATGATGATCATCCAGGACGCCGATCTCGAATACTCGCCCGAGGAGTACCCGCTGCTGACGACGCTCATCACGTCGGGGCGCGCCGACGTCGTGTTCGGATCGCGCTTCCTCGGGACGCACCGCGTGTTCCTGCTCACCCACTACCTCGGGAACCGCGTCATCACGTTCGTGACCAACGTGCTGTACAATACGATGCTCACCGACATGGAGACCTGCTACAAGCTGATGCGTGTCGACGTGCTGCGATCCATGGAGCTCAAGTCCAACGGCTTCGGAATCGAACCGGAAATCACCGCGAAAGTGTTCAAGCGCGGTTATACGGTCTACGAGGTCCCCATCAGCTACGACGGACGCGGGTACGAGGAAGGAAAGAAGATCACCTGGCGGGACGGCGTCGTCGCGCTCTGGGTCTTGCTGAAGTACCGCTTCACCGAGTGAAGTCCGGGGTATAATCGGGGCTCCCCGCTTTCCTGAGCCCTGCCGGCTATTCCAGCCTCCAGCCTCACCAAAGCCGATAGAAAGAAGCAGGTCTCGTGGTTCAACGTCCGCACGGAACGAACCCGTTCGAGTTTGTGGTGGTGGCCGGGTTGCGCGCCGCGCAATTGATGCGAGGGTCGGTGCCGCGCGTCGAACGGGCGCACAAAGTAATCACGACCGCTCAGCTCGAAGTCGCGGCCGGCCTGGTCTCGCGCATACCCGTCGGCGAAAACCCCGTCGTCCCCGAATAGGCCTCACGAAAGCTTCGGCACTCCTGCCGAGCGCGCGGCGTCGCGTCGCCGGGCGGCGCGGACACGCCCGCATCGTCTTCCCTTCGTGCTCGAGCGCACCGGGAAGACGGTCGAGAGGCGATGAGCGAACGCCTACGCTCGGGCGCGGTTGCCGAGACGCACGCTGGTGGCGCGCGGACCGCTGACCCGATCTTCAATCAGCTCGAAGGCAACCTTGTCGCCCACGATCAGTTTGTTGAACGTGCCGAACGTCGTGTCGCTGCGGTGGAAGAACACCTCGCGGCTCTCGACGTCGCGAATGAAACCGTGACTCTGGCCGGCGTGGATCCGAATAATCCGACCGCTTGTCGGACGGCCACACGGAGGGAGTGGCTGATTCGGTTTGCCGGGACGGGTGGTTGCCTTAGGCCTCTCGTTCACACCCAATTATGACACAGTACGGTCGCTCCTGCCTTCGGTCGCGCGCGCGTCCAAGGCACGACGCCGCTGTCCACTGTCAAGACGCAAAGCCCATCACTGCGTCCGTCCTGACGGCGGTGTGTTTGCGTTCCCAACACTCTCCCGGTGGTGGTTGGGGGCGGAGACGCTCAAACGCCCCAAAACACCGGTGTCTTGGAATCCAATCATTTGGCGCGAGACTTGCCTACGCTCCGTCAAGAGGTCACTTACCCAGACGTTCTGGGTGGACGTGCCTTTTCACGTCCGGGTGGATATGCCACGCGGCGGGAAAACACACAGCGTTGCGCCGAAGACGCTTCCGCGCAACGACTCAAAGAAAGGCATCCGATGAGCGCGACATACCTCAGAGTGGTCAGACGCAGAGCCTGGACGGCGGCCCTCGCGGCCATCGTCTCAGTGTTCTCCATTTCGGCGGCTCACGCCCAGCCCGTGCGGCCGAATGCGCCGGACGGGTACCGAAATGCCCGGCGACTGGGCGGGTCGACGTCGTTCCACCAGCCGCCGCTCACCACGGTGGCGAGCCTGAAGCGGATGGCCGCCCG
>JAYVYV010000003.1:0-5766 GCA_043783985.1 Acidobacteriota bacterium
GCGGCGGAGATCGCGTGGGCGGAGACGAAGCGGACCGAGCTCTATCACCGCATGCGGCGGTTCATGGAGCGGTACGAGTTCTTCGTCCTGCCGGTCTCGCAGGTGGCGCCGTTCAGCGTCGACGAACCGTACGTCACGAAGATAGACGGCGAGACGATGGAGACTTACATCGACTGGATGAAGTCCTGCTACTACGTCTCGATTGTGGGGAACCCGGCGATCTCGGTCCCGTGCGGCTTCACGCCGGAGGGTCTGCCGGTGGGGCTGCAGATTGTCGCGCGTCATCGCGACGACTGGGGTCTGCTGCAGATCGCCCACGCGTTCGAACAGGCGGCGCCAACGACACGAAGATCATCCACGGATTACACAGATTTCACAGATTGAGATCAGCTGAACGGATCCGGCTCGCGCGCACGCCATTGGCTGTACGGCGTCCGGCGGCGCGGCGTAGCCGCACGACGTGAGAAACGGGCGGCGTGAATGCGAGCCTGATCGTATTCTGTGGCTCGTATTCACGCCGCCCGTTTCCCACTCGGACCGGCCGCTTCGCGGCCGGCGCCGGTCGCCTCGCTGACGAATCCGATTAATCCGCTTAATCCGCGGATAAACCAAAACACGCGCGCTCAGCCGAGCGCGCCCGCGGTGCGCAGCGCGGCGATGTCCGCGGTGCTGTATCCGGCCTCCGCGAGCACTTCGTCGGTGTGCTCGCCGAACTGCGGCGCGCGGCGCGAGACGTCCGGCGGCGTCGCGCTCAGCTTGATCGGCGAGCCGAGCGTCCGCATGTGCCCAAGCGTCGGGTGATCGGTCTCCACGACCATCTCCCGCGCCAGCACCTGCGGATCCGCGAAGACTTGCGCGTAGTCGTTGATCGGGCCGCACGGGATGTCGTTCGCGTCGAGCAGCGCCAGCCAGTGTGCGCGCGGCTGCGCGGCGGTGATCGATTCGATCCGCGCGGCGAGCGCCTCGCGATGCGTCACGCGGCTCGCATTGTTCGAGAACGCCGGGTCGTCTCCCCACTCGGTGTGGCCGAGCGCCTCGCACAAGCGGCGGAACAGCCGCTCGTTGGCGGCGCCCAGCGTGATGTAGCCGTCGGCGCAGCGAATCGCCTGATACGGCGCGTTCATCCGGTGCGCCGATCCCAGCGCGGCCGGCACGCCTGCTCCCGAGAAATATTCGGTCGCCTCCCACACCGACAGCGCCACGCCGGCGTCCACGAGCGACGTGTCGATCTGCTGCCCCCGGCCGGTGCGGTGACGATGCTCCAGCGCGGCGAGAATACCGACGAGCGCGAACAGGCCGGCGCCCAGGTCGGTGACCGGCACGCCCGCCTTCACCGGCGGCCCGCCCGGATCGCCGGTAATCGACATGATGCCCGACACTCCCTGTGCAATCAGGTCGAAGCCCCCCTTCCCGCGCCGGGGCCCGGTCTGGCCGTAGCCGGAAATCGAGGCGTAGATCAGCCGCGGATTCGCCGACGACAGCGCCGCGTAGTCGAGGCCGAGCGAGGTCATCACGCCGGGACGATAGTTCTCGATTAGGATGTCAGACGATCGCGCCAGCCGCGTGAAGACATCCCGCCCCTCGACGGTCTTCAGGTCGAGGACGATGCTGCGCTTGCCGCGGTTGACGGCGTTGAAGGCGGGGCTGTCGGTGCCGGACGCGCCGGGCATCTGCCGCGTGGAATCGCCGGCGGGCGGCTCGACCTTGATGACGCCGGCGCCGAGGTCGGCGAGCATCATCGCGCAGTAGGGCCCGGCCATCACCTGCGTCACGTCGAGGACGCGGATGCCGTCGAGGGCCGCGGGAGATTTGGGCATCGGGTAATTGGGTAATTGAGTAATCGGGTAATTGGGTAATTGGGTAATTGGGTAATTGATTGACGTGTTGATTATGGCTCACACCGTGTTCGAGACCGACGGCGCGATCGCGACGCTGACGTTCAATCGCCCGGAGGCGCGCAACGCGATGACGTGGGAGATGTACGACGCGCTGGTCGGCGCGTGCGAGCGCGTCGACGGCGACGCCGCGATCCGCGTGCTGATCCTGCGCGGCGCCGGCGGCAAGGCGTTCGTCGCCGGCACCGACATCGCGCAGTTCCAGAACTTCAAGAACCGTGAAGACGGCCTGAAGTACGAGGAGCGGCTCGACCGCGTCCTGGACCGCCTCGAGCGCGTGACCAAGCCGACGATCGCGCAGGTGGAAGGGGTCGCAGCGGGAGGGGGGTGCGCCATCGCGCTCACCTGCGATCTGCGCGTGGCGACCCCGGACGCGACGTTCGGCATCCCGATCGCGCGCACGCTCGGCAACTGCCTGTCGGGCGCCAGCTACAGCCGCCTGCTCGACGTCATGAGCCCCGGCGCCGTGAAAGACATGATCTTCACCGGCCGGTTGATCGGCGCGGCGGACGCGCAGGCGCTCGGGATCGTCAATCGCCTGGCGGCCGCCGGCGACATCGACCAGGTCGTCCGGACGCTCGCGGCCGAGGTCGCCGCCAATGCGCCATTGACGCTGCGCGCGACAAAGGAAATGATCCGCCGTGTCCTCGCGAAGCGCCGGCTGGCGGCCGGCGAAGACGCGGACATGGTCGAGATGTGCTACACGAGCGCCGACTTCCGCGAAGGGGTAACGTCGTTTCTCGCCAAACGCAAGCCCACCTGGTCAGGACGTTAGAGGTGGAAGGGAACCGAGAGTGGAAACGTGAAGTCTCAAATCTGAAATCTGCAATCTGAAATCTCAAAAGGAGCCCCCCCATGTCAGATGAGAAGAACGATCTCTCGCGCCGTGATTTCGTCGCGCTGTCGATGGCCGCCGGTCTGGCGGCCGCCGCGGGCGACCAACTGGTCTCGGCTGCGGAGATGAAGGTCGACGTGCACAACGTGATGGTGAAAACCCCGGATGGTGAGTGCGATGCCGCGTTCATCCATCCGGCGACCGGCTCGCACCCGGCCGTCATCATCTGGCCGGACGCGTTCGGCTTGCGTCCCGCCATGGTCGACATGGGCAAGCGCATCGCCGCCGACGGCTACTCGGTGCTCGTGCCCAATCCGTACTACCGCATGACCAAGGCGCCGGGCATCGACATGAACGGGTTCAGCTTCGCGAATCAGGCCGACATGGCGAAGCTGCGTCCGCTCATGGGCAGCATCGGCGCGGCCGGCGCCGCCGAAAAGGATGCCGTCGCCTTCATCGCGTTCCTCGACGCGCAGAAACAGGTCAACAAGGCGAAAAAAATCGGGACGCAGGGCTACTGCATGGGCGGTCCGCTCGTGTTCAGGACGCTGGCGGCGGTACCGGATCGCGTGGGCGCGGGGGGATCGTTTCACGGCGGCGGCCTCGTCACCGACCAGCCGACGAGCCCGCATCTCCTCATCCCGAAGATGAAAGGCCGGCTCTATGTCGCTGTCGCGTCGAACGACGACGCGAGGCAGCCCGACGCGAAAGACAAGCTGAAGGAGGCGTTCGCCGCCGCGAAGGTGCCCGCCGAGGTCGAGGTGTACAAGAGCCTGCACGGCTGGTGCGTGCCCGACATGCCGGCCGCCGACGCCAACAGCCCGATCTACAACAAGCCGGAGGCCGAGAAGGCGTGGGCGAAGCTCGTCGCGCTCTACAAAGCGGCGTTGGTGTAATCTCCGTTCCCTTGCGTTCACCGGAATGTCTCGGCGGCGCCGCGCGCTGTGAAGTCGAGCGTGCGGCCGCCGACCGTCCCCGTCACCCGGTACGCGCCACCCATCTGCAGGAAGCCGGCTGGCATGCCCGGAGCCGCGGCGGTCATGGGCATCGGCGTGCGCACCAGCCGGTCCACGGAAAACACCAGCGTGAGATCGATCGCCTGTCCGCGCGCGCGGACGGCCACGCGCTGCGGCTGAGCGTGCTCGTCGCCGGTCTCGTCGACCGACACGTCGGTCGAAAAACCGACGGGGCCCTTCGCGCCCAGCACGCCGAGAAATCCCGGCACGCGCTCGGGATCGGCCACGTCGGCCGGCGGCACAATCCGGCCGTAGACGAACGAGAGATCCTCGTGCGCGACCTGACCCCACTGCCACCGCACGCCTTTCCAGAACCCCCAGTTGTGGTCGTGATAACCGGCCGCGTCGCGCACCGCCATCTGCTCGCGTCCGATCGTCAGCGCGCCGCGCACCGTTCCCGACAGGACCGGCGCGGTGTACCCGGTCACCCAGCCGCGCGCGCCGGTGATCGTGGCCGGCGGCAGCGACTGCCCGGGCGCGGCATCGAGCACGAGCGTGCCTGACGCGCCGGGCAACGCGAGCTCGATGCGGTATTGCGATCCTTCGAGGCGCACGTGGCTGCCGGCGATGTCCAGGTCGGGAGCAGCGGCCAGCACCCTGGCCTCGTCGACGATCTCGCCGGCCGAATAGGTCGTCGTGTTTCCGTCGCGATCGAGCTGCAGGCGCACGCCCGCCATCCGCCGGCCCGGCGCCGCCGCAGGTCCCACCATGAACGTGAGATAGAAGCGCAGCCGCCCATCGGCGGTCCGTCCGTTGAAATACAACCACTCGGCCCACGACGCGGCGAACTCCGGCGCGAGCGGGATGGGATGAAAGCGGTCCATCGCTTTCAACACGGCGGACGCGTCCGGTGTCGACCACGCGCGATCGGCCGCCGTGCCGCTCCACGCGGACGCGTCCCCGACTTCGCGGTCGCCGACGGCCCGTCCGGCGTCCGGCAGACCGCCGGTGACGGCGACGGCTGTCGCGCGTCCGTCCTTCAACAGGTAGAGCGTGGCGCGCTTCGACGGCGCGATCGCGACGGCCTGCGACGCCAGCTCCGGCGACCCCAGGACGCTGCCGATCAGGAAACGCGCGTTCTCCAGCGCGCCGAACCGTCCGGCGATGACGACGTCGCCGCCGCCTTCGAGCGCGGGAGAGTGCGCCTGCTCGAGGATCACGTCGCCGACACCCAGCAGCGCGGCCATCACGGCGATGCCGAATCCGAACCCGCAGGCGAGAACCGCGGTGCGTACCGGACGCGTCGCCAGCGATCGCAGCGCAAGCCGCAGAATCATGCCGGGATCACGCGGCCGTTCTTCATCGCCAGGTGACGACCCGCGCGCGCGGCGACCACCGGGTTGTGCGTGACGACCACGATCGCCGTGCCGTCGGCGTGGACGCGATCGAAGAGCGCCGCGATGTGCGCGCCCGTATCCTCGTCGAGCTCGCCGGTCGGTTCGTCGGCGAGCAGGAGCGCGGGCCGGTTGGCCAGCGCCCGCGCGATCGCGACGCGCTGCATCTCGCCGCCCGACAACTGAGACGGCCGATGATCGCTGCGCGCCTCGAGGCCGACGTAGGCGAGCAGCTCGCGCGTGCGCGTGCGCCGCTCCGCCTTCGCCGCGCCCGCCTCCGCCTGCGGCAGCTCGATGTTCTCCCAGGCCGTGAGCATCGGCAGCAGAAAGAATCGCTGGAACACGAAGCCGATGCGCCTCAGGCGGATGCGGCTTCGTTCGGATTCCGGCAGCGCGCCGACATCCCGCCCTTCGAACACGAGCGATCCGGCGCTGGGCTGATCGACGCAGCCGAGTATGTGCAGCAGCGTCGACTTGCCGCAGCCCGACGGTCCCGTGATCGCGACGTAGTCGCGCGGCTCGACGCAAATCGAGACGTCGCCGAGCGCCGTCACCACGCCCGCGGGCATGGCGAACGATCGCGTGAGGCCGCGGCCTTCCACGATCGGCCCAGCGTCCCTCGTCGCGCGCTCGAAGCGTTCTGTCTTGCGGGCTTCGCGGGCGTTGCGTTCCTCGTCGTCTCCGTG
>JAYVYV010000004.1:0-5759 GCA_043783985.1 Acidobacteriota bacterium
TGCACAGCCAAATTATACGGGGCGGCGTTTGGTGGTTTTCTTTTTCGTGTGTTCCGTGCGTTTCGTCTATTTCCTGGCCGGTGATTTCCAGGGCGACGTCGTTCCGGCTGATATACTGCGCGCGGATGTTCTTCCGCGGACAGATCATCGGGAAATACAAGATCCTGTCCACGATAGGCAGCGGCGGCTTCGGCACGGTCTACCTCGCCGAAGACACCTGGATCGACAAGAAGGTCGCGCTCAAGGTGCCGCACAAGCAGGGGGTCGACTTCGGCGAGCTGCTGCGCGAGCCGCGGTTGCTCGCCAGCCTCAATCACCCGAACATCGTCACCATCCTGACCGCGGAGAAGCAGGAGAACGTCTTCTTCATCGTGATGGAGTTCGTCCCGGGCGAGACGCTCGAGACCATCATCGCGCGCGAGGGGCCGCTCGACGTGGCGCGCGCGCTCGACTACACCTGCCAGATCAGCAACGCCGTGGATCACGCCCATCGCCAGGGCGTGCTGCACCGCGACCTGCGGCCGTCCAACGTGCTGGTCGCCGACAGCGGCATGCTGAAGGTTGCCGACTTCGGGACCTCGCGCTTCCTCGAGATCGCCGCGCACGGCACCACCGTGATCGGCAGCCCGCCCTACATGGCGCCCGAGCAGTTTCATGGCAAGGCGGTATTCGCGTCGGACATCTACTCGCTCGGCGTGACGATGTACCAGATGATGACCGGGGTGCTGCCCTACGACACGCCGTCGCCCGCCGATCTCGAGCGCCTGATGAAGGGGGAGCTGCTCACCGCGCCGCGGCTGAAGAACCCCAGGATCCCGAAGTCGATCAACGACATCGTCCTCAAGGCGATGGCACCCGACATCTCCGCGCGCTACCAGCGCGCCGGGGAGTTGCTGGACGACGTGCTGGCGGCGCGATCCACGAGCTCGCGGCGCACGCCGCGGCCGTCCTCGAGCGCGGCGCTGGAGCCGGCTGAGCCGGTGGTCGGCGACGGCCTGAAGGAAGACATCCATCTCCGGCTCAAGGCGCGCGAGGCGCCGCAGCCGCGCTTCTGCTGGCACTGCCGCCAGCCACTCCACGCCCGATCCGACCGCTGCCCGTTCTGCGGCGAAGCGCAATAAGACCAATCCGTCTCTGGACCGCACGCGCTGCCCGCCCGGGCATACCATGTCCTGGTGGCCACAGACCCGGCTGATCTGACGTCGGCGATCGCGCGCGACGGCTATGCCTTCGTCCACGCCGCCGGGATGCGCGCGCTGTTCGAGCGCGCCGGCACGCTCTCCGACTGGGACGCATTCGCCGCAAGCTGGAACAGCCTCGACCTCGATCACTACATGGCCGACGGCGGCCGCTACCGGCGCCGCCGCCACGCCGTCTACGCCGCTGCCGAGGGCGGCGCGATCGTGCGCGCGGCGCACCAGCCGCACTATCAGAGCCGCGACTACAACACGCTCAACGGCGGCATCGCGCGGTGGTTCGAGCCGGTCGATCCGCTCGTCGGCGGCGGCCCGACGATGCACGCCATCCTCGGCTGCTCGCGCGCGCTGTTCGAACAGCTCGCCGGACCGCACGGCTGGCACGTCGAGGCGCACCAGTTCCGGATCGAGGCGCGCAGCGGCGAACACGGCCGGCCGACGCCGGAAGGCGTGCACCGCGACGGCGTCGACTACGTGCTCGTGCTGCTGATCGATCGGCAGAACATCGCCAGCGGCACCACGACCGTGCACCGCCTCAACGGCGACGAACTCGGCGCCTTCACGCTGACCACGCCGCTCGATGCCGCGCTGCTCGACGATGCGCGGGTGGCGCACGGCGTGACGCCGATCGAACCGGTGGACCCGTCGCGCGCCGCGCATCGCGACGTGCTGGTCGTGACCTGGCGGCGGCAGCCCGCAGATGCGATAGAATCGCCGTAAGGAGCACTCCGCATGGCGTTTCCGGGCACGGGCAAGATTTGGATGAACGGCAAGCTGGTCGACTGGAAGGACGCCAACGTCCACATCGCGACCCACGTCATCCACTACGGCAGCGCGGTGTTCGAAGGCGCCCGCTGCTACGCCACGCCGAAGGGCTCCGCGTGCTTCCGCCTCGACGCGCACATGCGTCGTCTGCAGCATTCCGCCAAGATCTACCGGATGGACTACCCGCTGGATCTGGCGGGTTGGACCGACGCCGTCCTCGGCACCATCCGCGCCAACGAAATGAAGGCCTGCTACATCCGGCCGATCGTCTATCGCGGATACGATTCGCTCGGCGTGAACCCGGTCGGCTGTCCCGTGGATGCGGCGATCATGCTCTGGGAATGGGGGGCCTATCTGGGGAAGGAAGCGCTCGAGCAGGGCACGGATGTGAAAGTCTCCTCGTGGTCGCGGATGGCTCCGAACACGTTGCCGGCGATGGCGAAGAGCGCCGCCAACTACGCGAACTCCGCGCTGATCAAGATGGAAGCGCTCGCCGACGGCTATGCCGAGGGGATCGCGCTCGACGTCTCGGGCAACATCAGCGAAGGCAGCGGCCAGAACATCTTCATGGTCCGCGACGGCGTCATCTACACGCCGCCGCTCGGGTCGTCGATCCTCGGGGGCATCACGCGCGACTCGGTGATGACGCTCGCGCGCGATCTGGGCTACGCGGTGAGCGAGTCGATCATCCCTCGCGAGGCGCTCTACATCGCCGACGAGGTCTTCTTCGTCGGCACGGCCGCCGAGGTCACGCCCGTGCGGTCGGTCGACAAGCTGAAGATCGGCGCGGGCAGGCGCGGGCCGATCACGCAGGCGCTGCAGCAGGCGTTCTTCGACGTCATCAACGGCGAAGCGCCAGACACCCACGGCTGGCTCACCTACGTGTACGCGGACGAGGCCCCGCTTCGCAATGCCCGCGGCGCCGTCGGCGCCCGCGGCTAGATTCACACTCCATCGATTCAAGGTTCAAGGCTGGCATGCACGTCAACGATCTGTTGAAAATCGCGGTCGACAGCGGCGCGTCCGATCTGCACCTGAAGGTCGGGAGTTTTCCGATGATGCGCGTCCGCGGCGTGCTGACGCCGGCCAACGAGGACAAGAAGCTCGATCACGAGGACGTCGTCGCCATGGGCGCGGCGGTCATGTCGACGACGCAGCGTCAGAAGTTCAAGGAATCGCAGGAAGTCGACCTGGCCTACAGCGTGCCCGGGCTGGGCCGCTTCCGCTGCAACATCTTCCAGCAGCGCGGCACCGTCGGTATGGTGCTCCGCGTGATCCCGATGCAGATCCGGACGATCGACGAGCTCGGGCTGCCGCAGGTGCTGAAAACGATCGCCGCGGAAGAGCGCGGGCTCGTCCTGGTCACCGGCACCACCGGCAGCGGCAAGAGCACGACGCTGGCCGCGATGATCGACTACATCAACAAGAACCGCTCCGCGCACGTGATGACGGTGGAGGACCCCATCGAGTTCCTGCACCGGGACAATCAGTCGATGGTGAACCAGCGCGAGGTCGCGGTCGATACGCGCTCCTTCGCGCAGGCGCTGCGCAGCGCGTTGCGGCAGGATCCCGACGTGATCCTGGTCGGCGAGATGCGCGACTTCGAAACGATCGAGACCGGTCTGCTGGCCGCCGAAACCGGCCACCTCGTCTTCTCCACGCTGCACACGCTCGATGCGACCGAGACCGTCAACCGCATCATCGCGGTGTTTCCGCCGCACCAGCAGAAACAGATCCGGCTGCAGCTCGCCAGCGTGCTCAAAGCGGTGGTCTCGCAGCGGCTGATGCCCAAGACCGACGGCAAAGGGCGCGCGCCGGCCGTCGAGGTGATGATCAGCACCCCCTTCATCCGCGACTGCATCGTCGACAAGGAAAAGACGCACCTGATCAACGGCGCGATCGCCGCCGGCACGTCGCAGTACGGGATGCAGACGTTCGACCAGTCGATCTTCAGCCTGTTCCAGCAGGAGCTCGTCTCCTACGAGGAAGCGCTGCGCTGGGCGAGCAACGTCGACGAGTTCAAGCTGCGGGTTCAGGGGATCTCGACCACCTCCGACATGAGCCGCGACCAGATGGCCAAGGCCGCGATGGCGAACCCGGAAATCTCGCGCTTCGGATCGTAGGCGGGGACGTGGGGGCCGGCTTCGGTCGCGCAGCACGGGGAGTCGCGCAGCAACCGTAGTATCCGGCTTCGGCCGGACCGTGGCACCATGCCCTCTGCGTACATCGACGGCCTCAAGATGCTCGGACGCCGGGAGCTGTCCGAGAAGCAGGTGCGCCAGCGCCTCGCGCGCAAGGAATACGACCAGGACGACATCGATGCGGCCGTCGCCCGCCTGCGCGACGAGCGCGCGATCAACGATCAGCGCGTGGCGGAAGCGATCGTGCGGACCGAGACGGGCATGCGCAAGCGCGGGAAGCTCCGGGTCCGTCTGCAGCTCGAACGGGCGGGGATCGCCAAGGACACCGCAAAGCAGGCGCTCGACGAGATCTTCAGCGCGATCGACGACGACGCGCTGCTCGAGTCGTCACTGCAGAAACGGCTCCGCGGACGCGAAACGATCGCGGACGACCGCGAGTTCCAGCGTCTCTTCCGCTATCTCCTCGGACAGGGGTTCGAGTCCGACCGCGTGATGAAGGCGCTGAAGGCTTATAGAATGAAACGATGACGGCGAACGAGATCCGGGCGTCCTTCCTGAAATATTTCGAACAGAACGGCCACCGTGCGGTGCCGAGCGCTCCGCTCGTCCCTGGCGACGATCCGACGCTGCTGTTCACCAACGCCGGCATGAACCAGTTCAAGGACCTGTTTCTCGGCCGCGAGAAGCGCGACTACGCGCGCGCCACGACGTCGCAGAAGGTGATGCGCGTCAGCGGAAAGCACAATGATCTCGACAACGTGGGACCGTCGCACCGGCACCACACGTTCTTCGAGATGCTCGGCAACTTCTCGTTCGGCGACTACTTCAAGAAGGAGGCGCTGCCCTTCGCGTGGACGCTGCTGACCGACGTCTGGCAGATGCCGGCCGACAAGCTGGTGGTGTCGATTTTCAAGGGCGAGGACGGCATCCCGCGGGACGAGGAGGCGTACGACATCTGGCGCGGCCTGGGCGTGCCGGCGGATCGCATCCTCGAGCTGGGATCCGACGACAACTTCTGGCAGATGGGCGACACCGGCCCGTGCGGCCGCTGCTCGGAAATCTACTTCGTGCGCGGCGGCACCGGCGCGGATCCGGAGATCGAAATCTGGAACAACGTGTTCATGGAGTTCGAGCGGAGCGCGGACGGCGTCCTCACGCCGCTGCCGGCGCCGTCCATCGACACCGGCATGGGGCTCGAGCGCATCACGGCGGTGCTCCAGAACAAGGAATCGAACTACGACACCGACGTGTTCATGCCGCTGCTGACCGAGATCGGCCGGCTCTCGAAGCACACATACTCCGCGAGCATGACCCCCTCCGACGTCTCGCTGCGCGTCGTCGCCGACCACATCCGCGCGACGACGTTCCTGATCGCGGACGGGGTGATTCCGTCCAACGAGTGGCGCGGGTACGTGCTGCGCAAGATCATGCGGAGGGCGATGCGGCACGGCAAGCATCTGGGGTTCACCGAGCCGTTCATGCACGGCCTCGTGCGGGGGCTCGACCGCGACATGGGCGACGCGTACCCGGAGGTCCGACGCAACCGTGAGATGATCGAGAAGACGATCCTCGCGGAGGAGAACCGGTTCGAGACGGTGCTGCGCGAAGGGCTGCCGCGGCTCGAGGCGGAGCTCGCGAAGGTGGTCGGGACGAAGGA
>JAYVYV010000005.1:0-5745 GCA_043783985.1 Acidobacteriota bacterium
GAGCCGCTTCCGCTCGAAGGCAGAGCAGGCGGAGACGCTCACCGATCTCGCCGCCGGCAAGGTCGATCTGATCGTCGGCACCCACCGGCTGCTGTCGAACGACGTCGAGTTCCGCGACCTCGGGCTGCTCGTTGTCGACGAGGAGCAGCGCTTCGGCGTGGCGCACAAGGAGCGCATCAAGCAGATGAAGAAGAAGGTGGACGTGCTCACGATGAGCGCGACGCCGATCCCCCGCACGCTGAACATGTCGCTCATCGGCATCCGCGACATGTCGATCATCGAGACGCCGCCGAAAGACCGTCTGTCGATTCAGACCAACGTCGTCAAGTTCGATCAGCACGTCATCGCGACCGCGATCCGCACCGAGCTCGCGCGCGGCGGCCAGGTGTACTTCGTGCACAACCGGGTCGAGTCGATCTTTTCCATCGGCGCCCTCGTCCAGCGGCTGGTGCCAGAGGCGCGCGTCGTCGTCGCGCACGGACAGATGGACGAGGAGGCGCTGGAGCGGGCGATGTTCGACTTCGTCGCGAAGAAGTTCGACGTCCTGCTGGCGACGACCATCGTCGAAAACGGCCTCGACATCCCGAACGCGAACACCATCATCATCAACCGGGCCGATCGCTACGGCCTGTCGCAGCTCTACCAGCTGCGCGGACGCGTCGGCCGATCCGATCGCGCCGCGTACGCCTACCTGCTGATTCCGCCGGAAGACAACCTGTCGCCGGTCGCGAAGAAGCGGCTGGCGGCGATCAAGGAGTTCAGCGATCTCGGGAGCGGGTTCCGCGTGGCGGCGCTCGATCTCGAGATCCGCGGCGCCGGCAACCTGCTGGGCGGCGAGCAGAGCGGCCAGATCGACACGATCGGCTTCGAGCTCTACATGAAGCTGCTCGAGCAGACGGTGCGCGAGCTCAAGGGCGAGGAGCTCGAAGACGACGTCCGCGCGACGGTGAACCTGCGCGTCGATCTGAAGATCGACGAGTCCTACGTCGCCGACATGAACCAGCGGCTCAGCCTCTATCGCAGTGTCGCCGCCGCGCGGGACGAAAGCGAGATCGACGATGTGCTCGAGGGCGCGCACGACCGCTACGGCGCGCTGCCCGAATCGGTCCTCAACCTCGCCGACTACGGGCGCATCCGGATTATGGCGGACCGCCTCGGCATCGACACCATCGACCGCGAAGGCCGCGTCGTCGTCTTAAAGTTCAGGCCGCAGACCAGGATCGACCCGGTCCGGCTCGTGAGCCTCGTCCGCCAGCGGCCGGAGCTGACGCTCGTCCCGCCTGCGGCGCTCAAGCTGAACCTGGACGGGCCGACACCGAGCCCCAGGGCCCCGGCGCCCGGCCCCAGGAAGAGCGGCAAGTATGGAAATGCCGCTCCATCCTGGTGGGTGGCCCGCGCCCGCGAGGGCGAGGTCAAGCCGGGGTTCACGAAGGCCGACATCCTCCGGCCGGCGAAAGAGGATCCGCGCGCCCCGGGCGGGGTGTTCGAGCGGGTCGGCGCGCTGTTGAGCGACCTGCTGGAACAAAGGTAAAGTACTCGTAGCGCAGGGCTTTACCTGCGAGATTCCTTTATGAAACTAAAAACCCTTCTTCCGCTCGCCCTCGTGCTCGCGGCCGTCGCGACGCCGCGCGGCGAGATCATCGAACAGATTCTCGTGAAGGTGAACGGCGACATCTTCACGAAGACCGATCTCGAGCAGCGCCAGATCACCGCGCTGCGCCAGAAGGGGCAGGCGATCGATCTGAAGAGCGATCCGAACAACGTCCAGCTCCGCAAGGCGCTCGACGAAATCACGCCGCAGATCATGGTGGACGCGATCGACGAGATGATCATCGTCCAGCGCGGCAAGGAGCTCGGCTATACCCTCAGCGACGCGCAGTTCAAGGGAGTGGTCGACAACATCCGCAAGGAAAACAAGATCGAGAGCGACGAACAGTTTCAGGCCGCGCTCAAGTCCGAGAACATGACGCTGGCCGACCTGCGCCGCAACCTCGAGCGGCAGATGATCTACCAGCGCGTGCAGCAGAACGAGGTGCTGTCGAAGATCGGCGTGACCGACGACGAGGCGCGCAAGTACTACGAGACGCACCTGAAGGACTTCACCACGCCGCCGACCGTGACGCTGCGGGAAATCCTCGTCGCGGTGCCGGGCGATCCGAAGGTGATGAACGTCGCCGCCGACGAGGCCGCGAAGGCGCGGGCCGAGGCGATCCGCACGCGCGTGACGGCCGGCGGCGAGAATTTCGAGAAGCTGGCCGCCGACGAATCGGATTCGCCGTCCAAGGCGAACGCCGGCCTGATCGGGCCGCTCAGCCTCAGCGACCTCTCGCCCGACCTGCGCAAGATCGTCGAGGGGATGAAGGCGGGCGACGTCAGCGAGCCGGTGCGCACGGCGCGCGGCTACCAGCTGCTGAAGCTCGACGCGATCACGCCGATCGCCACGCTGCCGCTCGACCAGGCGCGCGAGCAGATCAGCGAGCACGTGTTCACCGACAAGCGGAAGGCCGAATTCCAGAAGTACCTGCAGAAGCTGCGCGCGCAGGCCATCATCGAGTGGAAGAACGAGGACGTGAAAAAGGCGTTCGACGAAGGCGTGAAGCTGCAGGGCGCGGCGCCCTCGCTCTGATGGACACCAACGGCGGCGCGCGGTGGTTCGCGATCTGGACGCGATCGCGCCACGAACAGATGGTCCGCCAGCAGCTCGAGCGCAAGCACATCGACGCCTTTCTGCCGACGATGCCCCGCTGGAGCCGGTGGAAGGACCGCAAGAAGAAAATCGACTGGCCGCTGTTTCCCGGCTACTGCTTCGCGCGCTTCGCTGTCGACGATGCGCTACCGATCCTGAAATGCGTCGGCGTCGTCAACATCGTGTCGTTCGACGGAAAGCCGGCGCCCATTCCCGAGAGCGAGCTCGACAGCATCCGCGTCCTGGTCGGCAGCGAGCTCCAGTACGATCCCTGCCCCATGATTCACGAAGGGATGATGGTCGAGGTGACACACGGCGCGCTGCGCGGCGTCATCGGACGGCTGATGCGCAAGGATTCGCTGAAGGCGCGGCTGGTCCTTTCGGTGAACCTCATCGGCCAGGCGGTGAGCGTCGAAGTGGACGCCGCGGACGTCAAAGCCTACTGACGACAGCTTCGGCCTGCAGGGTGGCGGAGCGTTGCAAAGCTCACCTCTGGCGGGGCCTGTCGCCGAACAGCCCCACCCGGTGCTCGCCGCACAAGCGCTTGTCACGGTCCAGGGCTCCGCGCCGGGCGGGGCGGCCCCGTTCGGCGCCACCCGCGACCCGTTGGATTTGCCGGCGGTTCATGTTTTGTCGATGACGTTATATAGACATCAATATATACTCCAGACATGAAGTCCAACAGGGCCAAGCTGTTTCGCAACGGCGGCAGCCAGGCGGTCCGTTTGCCGCTGGCGTGCCGGTTTCCCGAGAACGCGCGCGAAGTGCTGGTCCATCAGGACGGACGGCGCGTCATTCTCGAGCCGGCCGACGACTGGCCGGATGCGTTTCGCGCGTGCCTGGGTGCGTGGAAGGCCGCCATTCAGCGTCCCATCGCCGGACCGCTCCGAGATCCGTTCGCGTGATGCCGCGCTACATGCTCGACACCGACACGGTCAGCTTCGCTCTCCGCGGTCAAGGGCGCGTGGGCGCTCGCCTTCTCGATCATCGTCCCTCGGAGTGCTGCATCAGCGCGATGACGCTGGCCGAGTTGCGGTACGGCGCCGATCTGAGGCGATCGAGGAAGCTGCATCGCCTCATCGACACCTTTTCGGACACGATCGCGCCCATGCCGTTCGATCGGGTCGGCGCCGATCGGTTTGGCTCTGTTGCGGCGGCCCTGGCTCGAGGCGGAACGCCGATCGGCCCGTTCGATACGGTGATCGCCGCGCATGCGCTGTCGCTCGGCCTGATTCTGGTGACGAACAACGTCAAGCATTTCGGACGGGTCGCCGGCCTGCGCGTCGAAAACTGGGTGTAGGAGGGTTTCAGCGGTTTCTGCGTCGATCGCGGTACGCGCGCCGGAACACCACGCCCGCCGCCGCGCCGATGGCGCCGGCCAGCGTGTCGGTCATCCAATCCTGCATGTCGGCACTGCGCAAAGGCACGTACAGCTGATGCCACTCGTCGGACGCGCCGTACGCGCTGACGAGCATCACCGTGGCGATCGCCGACTGAAACGAGGCGAGCCCTTCGCCGTCGAGCGCGCGGAACACGAGGATCGCGAGCCCCACGTATTCGATCGTGTGCAGCAGCTTGTCCCACACACGTTCGGTGAGCGCCGGCAGCGGATGGGATTCGGACGAGAAGTAGAAGATCGCCGCCATGTACAGGAGCGGCGGCAGCCACAAGCTCGCGCGGCGAAGTGCGGTCACGTCGCAGGGGTCAAGCCGCGGCGAGCGGGTTCTGCCAACGCAGCCCAGGAAACTTGAGAATCACCGGTGGTTCTCGCCCTCGACACGCGCGAGCACCTCTTCGACGTTGTCGAGGCAGCCCACGAGACTCGGCCCGAGGTCGAACCCCGTCGTGTGAAACGGCGCTCGCGGCGGTTGGGCGGCGATCGTCGTCAACCCGCGGCGCAGGGCCTGATTCACCAGCGCCGTGAACGACCCCTTGTGTTCGGCCGCGATCCGCTTGAGCAGCGCCGCCACGTCCGCGTCCAGGGTCAGCGTGGTTCTCACGTATTGATGCTCATTCGAAGATGACTTGATGTCAATAACATGATGCCTGAGGCGTCTCTGCGCGAAATGCCGCGCGGCCCGGTGTGCCAGGGATCCCCCAAAGCCTCCACGTCCTCGAACGCAAGGCTTGAGAATTATAAAGTAGTAGTTTATAATTCTCATGGATGTTCACTCCTCGCGCGATCACAGACGATGTGCTGAAAGCGGCGCGAGCGTTTGGCGCGGTCATCCTCACCGGTCCGCGCCGGTCGGGCAAAACCACGCTGTTGCGGCGGGTCTTTCCGAAGGCCTCCTATCACCTCCTCGAAGATCCCGACACCGTGGCCCGGCTGCGCGCCGATCCGCGCTCCTTCCTGGACGAGGTTCGGCTGCCGGTGATCCTCGACGAAATCCAGAACGTGCCGGAGATCCTCAACTACGTCCGCGCCCGCATCGACCGGGCGCCGGGAAAAACGGGACAATGGCTGCTGACCGGCTCGCAGGAAGCGCCGTTGATGAAGGGCGTGACCGAATCCATGGCCGGTCGTGCCGCTGTCCTCCAACTCCTGCCGTTCTCTTCGGCGGAACACCCCAAAGTCTCCGTCGTGCGCGGCGGCTTCCCGGAGGCGATCGCACGTCCGTCGGCCGCGTCGCTGTGGTTCCGGTCGTACATCCAGACGTATCTCGAGCGGGATGTGCGGGCCATCAGCGACATTCGCGATCTGTCGACGTTCCGCCGCTTTCTCTCGCTTGTCGCCAGTCGCTGCGGGCAGATGTTGAACAAAACGGATCTGGCGGCACCGCTCGGCGTCTCTGTCCCCACCATCTCGCAGTGGCTGAGCATCCTCGAAACGACCGCCCAGATTCTCTTGGTCCCGCCGTTCTACGAGAACTTCGGCAAACGGCTCGTCAAATCGCCGAAGCTGCACTTTGTCGACTCCGGGCTGGCGTGCCATCTCCTGAACATCGAGACCGAGCGCGAACTGAGCCGCTCGCCCTTTCTCGGGCCGCTGTTCGAAGGGTTCGTCGCGTCGGAAATCGTCAAACACCAGCTCAATCAGGGCCGGCGAAAGGAGATCT
>JAYVYV010000006.1:0-16373 GCA_043783985.1 Acidobacteriota bacterium
GCGCGATGAGAGCCGTGCTGCTCGCGCTCATCGCATGCGTTGCCGCGTCGCACACGCCGTGGAAGGCAACCGCCGAGATCGCCGAGCGCGCGGAGCAGAACAATAGTCTCTCTGCGACCTCTGCGGGCTCCGCGGTTGCTTTCCGTACGGGTGTTTCTGTCACGTACTCCGAAGACGTCGCGCCGCTGCTGGCGGAGAGGTGCGGCATGTGCCACCACCCGGGCGGCTCGGCGCCGTTCAGTCTCCTGACGTACGCGGACGCGAAACGACGCGCGACGCAGATTGCGACCGTCACGGCGAACCGGTTCATGCCGCCGTGGAAAGCTGATCCGTCGGACGGCCCGTTTCTCGGCCAGCATCCGCTGAGCGTCTCGGAGATCGCGCTGCTGGGCCGGTGGGCGGAAGCCGGAGCGCCGGAAGGTCCGACCGCTCAATCCGCAATCCGCAATCCGCAATCCGCAATCCAATGGGCCGATGGCTGGCAGCTCGGGAAACCGGATCTCGTGCTGACGCTGCCGCAGGCCTACATGCTGCCGGCCGAGGGCACCGACGCGTTTCACATCTTCGTGTTGCCGATCCCGGTCGATCGCACGCGCTTCGTTCGCGGGCTGGAGTTCCGTCCCGGCAATCCGCGCGTCGTGCATCACGCGAACATCCGCATCGACACGACGGCGTCATCGCGCCGTTTCGACGACGCGGATCCCGCGCCCGGCTACGACGGCTTGATCGCGCGGTCGGCGACCTATCCCGACGGCCACTTCCTCGGCTGGACCCCCGGCCAGGTGGCGCCGCTGCTGCCCGGCGATCTCGCCTGGCGTCTCGAGAAACACACCGATCTCGTCGTCGAGCTGCACATGCAGCCGAGCGGCAAGGCGGAGCAGGTCGCGCCGTCGATCGGGTTGTACTTCGGCGACACGCCGCCGACGCGTATCCCGGCGATGCTGCGGCTCGGACGCCAAGACATCGACATTCCGGCCGGCGCCGCGCACTATGTCGTCACCGATTCGTACACGCTGCCGGTCGACGTCGAGCTCGAGGCGCTGCAGCCGCACGCGCATTACCGCGCGCGCGACGTGCGCGGCGAGGTGACGCTGCCCGACGGATCGAAGAAGCCGCTCATCGACATCGCCGACTGGGACTTCCGCTGGCAGCACGTCTATCGTTTCGTGACCCCGCCGCGGCTGCCGAAAGGCACCACCGTGTCGATGCGCTACACCTACGACAACTCCTCGGCCAATGCGCGAAACCCGCAGCGGCCGCCGGTCCGCGCGCGCTGGGGGCAGCGGTCGGCCGAAGAGATGGGCGACCTGTGGCTGCAGGTGCTGCCGCGCGACGACCGCGACCTCGACGCGCTCAGCCGCGACTTCCGGCCCAAGGTCGCCGCCGAAGACGTGAAGGGATACGAGACGGAAATCGAGAAGCATCCCGCCGACGCGGCGCTGCACGACGATCTGGCGCTGCTGTATCTCGAGCTGGGGAAAAGCGAGCTGGCGGTCGCGCATTTCCGGACCTCGCTGGGGCTGAAGCCGGAATCAGCGGTCGCCCACTACAACCTCGGCACCGCCCTGACGGTCGCGCGCCGCCTCGACGAAGCGTCGGCGGAGTACCGCGAGGCACTGCGCATCGATCCGGGATACGCCAACGCCCACAACAACCTGGGCAACGTCCTGCTGTCGCAGAAGAAGTTCGACGAAGCGATCCGCGAGTTCGCCGAGGTCGTGCGCCTGCAGCCCGAGTCGGCGGCGGCGAAGAACAATCTCGCTGCGGCAAAGGCGCTCGCCGAGAAACGCTGACGTCCGGCTTCCACCCTCGGGCTGCGCGCTTGCGCGGACAGGATGCCGGACATGAAACCAGATCATCCGCGGATTACACGGATTTCACAGATTAAGACGCCGACAGGTCGCGCACCCGGCGTTCGTATTGGACTCACGTCCGGCGGCGCGGCGCAGCCGCGCGCTGTGAGAAACGAACGGCGTGAATACGAGCCGGATGATTCTGTGGCTCGTGTTCACGCCGTTCGCTTCTCACCGTGATCGGCCGCTTCGCGGCCGGCGCCGGACGTTTCGGTCTTAATTCGTGTAATCCTTTAATCCGCGGATAAAACCAAACGCCGGGTGCACTCTCGGGGGTGTCCGACTGATCTACCTGACGTCGAACGCGAGCAGGACGTTGCCGGGGCGGCCGTCGTGATCGCCGTAGCCCGAGTTGACGTAGAGCATGCCGCTGGCGACCGGTTCGGCCGGCAGCATCGACGCGTCTCGCGCGGCGACGCCGTTGAGCGTCTCGAAGACGCGGGCGATTGGCAGGGCCGATGGGCTGCGACGATCACAATGGATAGGCGAGCGTCATCCCCAGCAGCGTGACGAGGATCAGCACGACCGGCGTCAGCGCCAGAAAGACGACGATCGTGTAGCCCATCACGTCGCGGGCGCCGAGCTTGAACAGGCCGAGGATTGGCAGCATCCAGAACGGCTGGATCAGGTTGGCGAGCGCCTCGCCGAGATCGTACGCCGACACGACCCATCCGAGGTGCACCTTCATCGTGTGCGCCGCCTCCATCACGTACGGCGCTTCGATCACCCATTTCGATCCGCCGGACGGCACGAAGACGCCGAGCACCGCGGAGTAGACGGCGACCAGCGGAGGAAACGTCGCGGGCGTCGACACGCGCACGAAGAGGCTCGCGACCTGCTCGTTGAGGTGCGTCGCGGTGATGACGCCCGCGATGCCCGCGTAGAACGGAAACTGCAGGATCACGCCCCACACCGCGGGCGTCGCGTCCTGCACCGCGCGCATCAGGCGCGCCGGCGTGCCGTGCAGCAGAAACCCGAGCAGGAGGAAGGCGAGGTTCAGGATGTTCAGGTTCAGCGCGTTCAGCGGCTCGGCGGCCTGCGAAAAGTAGCGGACGAGATACGCCACGCCGAGCGCGACCACGAACCACGACAGGATGGGCGAGTGTTCCAGCCATTGGCCCGGCGTAAGAATTCTGAATTCTGAATTCTGAATTCTGAATTCTCCGAGGTCGATTCCGAGGTCCTTAGCGGTTCGACCTCGCCCGGCGGGCGGTGTGGCGAAGTACATCACCAGGACGACGACGACGATCTCGACGGCGACGGCGACGAAGCTTTGCCAGAGAAAGATCGTGTGGCGAAACGGGATCAGGCCGCCGGCGACCACGCCGCCGTGCGCGACGATGTCGCGGATCTGCGGCTGCAGCGCGCCGGGCGTCGCCATCTGCAGCGCCGCCGAGCCGCTCAGCCCCTGCGCCCAGATGCTGCCGAGCCCCAGCATGCTCGCCGCCGCCAGCGCGCGGTAGTCGACGGTTTCGATCCGGCGCGCGATCTCGATCGCCAGCACCGCGCTGAAGACCAGGCTGAAGCCCCAGTTGAACCAGGAGCTCGCCAGCGCGAAGAAGGCGACGAGCGCCACCGCGGCCCGCGGGGAGCGGGGCCACGACGCGATCAGGCGAATCACGCGCCCCATCGGCGGCGAGGTGGCGAGCACGTGGCCGGTGATGATCACCAGCGACATCTGCAGCGTGAACGGAATCAGGTCCCAGAAGCCGCGGCCCCACGCGTCGATCGTCTGGAGCAGGGTGGCGGCGGTCGCCGTCAGGGCGGCGGCGATCACGAGCACGGTCGCGATCAGCGCGAAGATGAACGCGTCGGGCACCCAGCGTTCGGTCCAGTCGGTCAGCGCCAGCGCGGTGCGCGCGACTGGTCCCGGTTGTTCTGTCATCCTGAGTGGCGGTTACCTTAACATAGGCCTTCCTCATGACGCTGCTCAGCGAAAGCGCCACGGTCCTGCCGATTCACCGGAAGATTCTCGCGTTCTCGTTCATCGGCTGGATCTTCGACTTCTACGATCTGCTGCTCCTGAGCTTTCTGATCTCGCCGTCGGTGACTTCGATCGTCAAGGATCTCGCGCTGACCCCGAGCCAGATCGCCATCCTGCTCGGCACGCCGCTCGCCTTCACCGCGGTCGGCGGCTTCATCGGCGGCGCGATGGCCGACCGCTTCGGGCGCAAGCCGCTGCTGATGGCGACCATCCTGGTCTACAGCGTCGGCACGCTCGCGGCCGGAATGTCGATCGGCTTCTGGACGCTGCTCGCCGCTCGCGCCGTCACCGGCATCGGGGTCGGCGGCGAATGGGCGGTCGCGCATGCCCTGGTCGGCGAAACCGTTCCGCCTTCGGTGCGCGGCCGTTACGGCTCGTACCTGCAGAGCGGATCCGCGTTCGCGCGCTTCTTCGCCTCGATGATGGGCAACCTGCTGGCGCCGGTGATCGGCTGGCGCCTGGCGTTCATGCTGTCGGCGCTGCCGGCGCTGCTGGTCGTCTTCATCCGCCGCGAAATGCCCGAATCCGACGTGTGGCTGCTCAGCGTGAAGGACGGCGTCAACAAACGTCTCGGCTACGTCGCCGCGCTCGGGCAGATGCTTGGGCCGGCGCTGCGCAAGACCACCACGCTGGCGCTGTCGGTGACGACGTTCAACATGGCGGCCTACTGGTTCAAGACGATCTGGCTGCCGACCTACCTGCTCCAGACCCGCAGCCTGAAACCGGGCCAGGTCGCGACGCTGCTGCTGATGGATCAGATCGGCTCGGTGGTCGGCTACGTCGCGTTCGGGTTCTCGAGCGATCGGTTCGGGCGCCGCCCGAGCTTCACCGCGTTTTCGGTGATCAAGGCGCTCGGTCTCGGCATGATCACGCTCGGCTGGAACGCGGCGGGCGGCTACAGCCTCACCACCTTCGGCTTCATGCTGCTGGTCGGTTTCGGCGAGGGCAACTGGGGCTGCATCGGTCCGTTGCTCAACGAGGTGTTCCCGACCTCGGTGCGCGCGGCGGCGCTCGGGATCATCTACAACACCGCGCGCGGCGTGCAGTTTCTGGCGCCGCTGGTCATCAGCGCGGTCGCCGCCCGCTTCACCTTCGGCGCCGGCATCGCGCTCGCCGTGCCGTTCGCGCTGCTGGCCGGTGCGATGATCTGGACGCTCCCGGAAACCAAAGGCGTGCGCTTGATGTCGGAGCTCGTGAAAACCTAGCGTCACGGCGCATCGCGCGCGCCGGGCGGGTGGCCTCAGCTCGGGTGACGCGCTAAAAACGCCCGCAGCGTGGCGATGAACGCGTCCGGTGCCGTCGCCACCGCGCCATGGCCCCCGGGCAGTTCGGCGCGCTCGGCGCGCGGGAGCGTCGCTGCCAGGATGTCGTTGATGCGTCGATGAAACGAGACGGTGGTCGCGCCGGTCACGATGAGGACTGGGCGTTGGAACGCGGTCAAGCGCGCCACCCGGTCCGCATGATCGGCGACGGCCGACAGGCCGCGCAGCGCCGAGCGGCGAGCCGTCCAGTCGTCGCGGCCTGGCTCGTTGGCCGCGGGGGGCATCGTCCCGCAGGTACCGAGGATGCAGCGGAACCGCACGAGTTGGTCATCGGTCGGCTCTCGCACCGGTTCGAGCTCACGCGTGAGCTCGAACATCGCGCGCATGTCGCGCGCGGCCATCAGTTCCTCGCGCGGCACGGCCCAGAACGCGGGCGGCTCGGCGAGCACGAGCGTTCGCACCCGCTCCGGATGATTCAGCGCGAAATCGAGCGCGACGAGTGCGCCGAATGAATGGCCCGCGATGTCCACCGGGCCACCGAGGTGCAAGGCATCGAGCGCGCGCCCCATTGCCGCGCTTTCGAGCTCGAGCGAGTATCCGGGCGGGAGCGGCTCGTGCCGCTCGGAGCGGTCCACGTTCAGCGTCTGCAGGCGCACGACGCGAAACTCGTGTGCCAGGATGCGGGCGTGCGGCGCGAACTCCGCCGCGCCGGGCGTGCCGCCGCCCAGCATGACGAGCGGGCGCCCGCGCCCTTCGCTGAACGCGGGTAGCGCGAGTGAGGGCGGGTTCTGCGCCACGGCGACAGTCAGCAGCGCCGACGCGCAGATCATGACGATGCCGGCGGCCGCTCTCATTACTTCAGCTCGAAGACCGTCGCCTTGGTCGCCGATCCGATTGGCTCGCCGGAGTGGACCGTCCCCGCGGGAAGGAACACGGCGTGACCCTGGCGCCCCTCTGTCCAGACGACGAACGTGTCCAGCGGATGGCTGTGGCGCGCCGTCGCCCGGGTCAGACTTCGTCGTGATCCCGTGCCGAAGTCTGACCCCGATACGTCCCACACCGTCACCCGTTCGTTGTCGAGCAGCGGCATCGCACTGCCCGTGAAGGCGAGGACGTCGGTCGGCTTCTTCACCGTCCCCGAGGGGCCGTCGCCCTTCAGCTCGATCATCACCGCGCGCAGCGGGTCATCGCTGGTGCCTTCCTCGATGTGCGTGATGCCTTTGAGCTGCCACTGGATCGCGCCGGCCTTGGTGCTGATGTTGCGCGTCGACCGGTCGATCGCCGTGATGATGCGGTCCCCAGGCCAGTAGTACAGGCCGGTCATGTCGTAGAGATGGCGATGCAGGCCGGACGGCTTGCCCTTCGGCCATGACACGTCCCAGACCTGAGCGCGGGCGTTGTCGATGAGCGCCCGGGTGCCCTCGCGCGGGTAGGGCGGCGGAAGCGTTTGCTGGCCGCCGAGGGCGAACAGCGAAATCAGCGCGGCCAGCAGTTTCATGTGGGGATTATAATCCGCCAGGCAACAGGACATATGCATAAGCCATTCGTCGTTCGTCGTTCGCGGTTCGTGGTTCGGCGTTCATCGTTCGCCGTACGTCGTTCGTCGTTCGCCGTTCGTCGTTCGTGGTTCGGCGTTCGTCGTTCGTCGTTCGGCGTTCTCGGTGCATCGTTCGTCGTTCTCGCGTCGGCGGCCGTCATGGCGCAGACGGTGAACTGGCCGCTGCACAACCTGGATCTGGCCGGGGGCCGGTTCTCGCCCATGGACCAGGTCAACACGGCGAACGTCGCCACGCTCACGCCGCGCTGGCTCTTCCAGACCGGCGTCATCGACGGCGTCAGCAACCAGACGACGCCGGTGATCGTGGACGGATCGATGTACGTCACCGATCCGCGCGGCAGCGTGTACGCGCTCGACGCGGCGGACGGACACCTGCTGTGGAGCTTCGACGTCACCGATCTCGCCGCGCTCGGCGGCGGCGCCAAGGCCGGCTACATCTTCCGCAACCGCGGCGTCTGCTACGCCGACGGCGTGGTCTACACCGCCGCCGGCTCGTTCCTGTTCGCGCTCGACGCGAAGAGCGGCAAGCCGGTGCGCACGTTCGGCAAGGACGGCCAGGCGAGCGTGATCCTGGACGTCATCAGGATGCGCTACCCCGAGGTGACGTCGGCGATCACGCTGGGCTACTGGTTCACCACGGCGCCGCAGGTCCACAACGGCGTCGTCTACATCGGCAGCACGCGCAGCGAGAGCCACATTCCCGGCGGCCACGTGCTCGCGGTCGACGCGAAGAGCGGCAAGGTCCTCTGGCACTTCAACACGATTCCGCAGGACGACAAGGATCAGGGGTGGGCAATCGCCGGGCCAACCTGGGTCGGCGGCGAGCGCAACGGCGGCGGCATCTGGGAGACTCCGTCGATCGATCCGGAACTTGGACTGCTCTATGTCGCGGTCGGCAATCCCTTCGGCGAGAGCACGAAGCGCATCGGAACGAACCTCTTCACCGATTCGATTCTTGCCCTGTCGCTCGATACCGGCGCGCTGAAGTGGTACTACCAGCAGACGCACCACGATGTCTGGGATTACGACTCCGGCAACCAGCCGATCCTCTTCGACATGCAGGTGCGCGGGCGGCGTGTCAAGGCGCTCGCCGAGGCGAGCAAGAACGGGTACCTCTACATCCTCGATCGCGAGACCGGCCAGCCGGTGCATTCGATCAAGGAGACGCCGGTCCCCACCGAGACGACGCGGCCCGGCGAACAGCCGTGGCCGACGCAGCCGATTCCCTACACCGCGGCCGGACAACCGATGAAGCCCGTCGCGCCGGTGTTCCCGGTGGACATCCCGGCGGAGCGTCTCGCGACGAGAAAACCGGTCCCCGTGTTCACCCCTCCAGGGCCGAATTTGATGAACGCGCCGGGCACCGGAGGCGGCGCGAATTACGGTCCCCTGTCCTACAGCCCGCGGACCGGCCTGCTCTATGTGAACGCCATCGACAGCCCGCTCGGATCGGGGCGGCCGGCGAGAGGCTATTTCTCGGCCTTCGATCCCAGCACCGGCGAGCTCGCGTGGCAGCAGACGTTCGACGGGTGGGGGCAGGCGGGATCGGTGGTTACCGCCGGCGGTCTGGTGTTCGTCGGCTCTGGCAGCAACACCGCCGGCTATCTGTTCGCCTACGACGCGAAGACCGGCGCGCCGTTGTGGAAATTCAACACCGGGGCCGGTGTCTTCTCGTCGCCGGCCGTCTACATGGTCAACGGCGAGGAGTTCGTGACTGTGGCTTCGGGCGGAGGAGAGCGGGGACGGAGGGGGGGAGACCTGATTCTGAGCTTCGCACTGCCGAAGCGATGAGAATTGGGGAGTTGGTCAGTGGGTGAATTGGTGATGGAAAGGCACGTCACGCCGTAGCGCGAAGGCTTCAACCAACTCGCTGACCGCGACGCAGCAGAACCAGATCATCGTGTTTCTGAAGTCGCGTAGCGTTGACCTGCCATGCGGCAGGGTATACATTCCGTCCGCGATGAGACTGAGTGTCCCGACCCTGGCGGTGATCGCGCTGACCGCGTCGATCGCCGCCCAACCACCGCCGGAGCGTCCGGCGCTGCCGAAGGGACAAATGCCCGAGCTCGGGCGGCCGACCAAGGTCGGCGACGAGCTCCCGCTCTTCAACTTCGACGCGTATTTTCCCGGCTCGTGGACGTTCGAGTGGGACATGCCCGACGGACCGCTCGGGCCGTCGGGGCAGCTCACCGGCAAGACGGTCTACAAGGTGATCGAGGCCGGCAAGTTCTATCAGGCCGACACGGATGCGATCGGTCCCGCGGGAGCGTTCACGATCCACGAGCTGATCGCGTATCAGAAAGAGAACAAGGCGATCTCGCGGCACGTCACCGACAGCCGCGGCTTCTCCTATCTGCAGCTCGCCACCATCGGCGGCGATCTCGGCGGCATCTACAACATCTTCTTCGACAGCGCGCCGTTCACCTACAACGGGCATGTCGTCCGCCTCAAGCACGCGGTGCGGACGATGTCGCCGTTCAACTACAAGGTGGCGACCACCGTCTCGGTCGACGGCGGCCCGTTCCATAACTTCGGCAACCCCTGGTGGCGGAAGGACACGACCGTCCAATGATTGCTCCCAATCGCTGGCTCCCCGTCGTCGGCGGCGTGATGATGAACATGGCGCTCGGCATGTTCTACGGCATGAGCGTGTTCATGCTGCCGCTCGAAAAAGAATTCGGCTGGACGCGCGCGCAGACGTCGTGGGTGACGACGATCGGCCTGGCGCTGATCGCGGTGTGGTACGTGATCGCCGGCTTCATCCAGGATCGCCGCGGCCCGCGCCCGGTGGCGGTGATCGGCGGCCTGCTCTTCAGCCTCGGCTTCTTTCTCGCCAGCTACACGCGATCGCTGCCGATGTTCTACCTGACCGCCGGCGTGATCGCCGGCACCGGCAGCGGCTTCGGCTACGTGATCCCGACCTCGGTCGGATCGAAATGGTTTCCCGACAAGCGCGGCCTGGTGATCGGCCTGATGGTCGGCGGCTACGGCGCCGGCTCCGGCGTGTTCGGGCCGATCGCCTTGTCGCTGATCGAACGCGTCGGCTGGCGCAGCACGTTCCAGATTCTCTCGCTCGTCTTCCTGGCGATGACGATGACCGGCGCGTACCTGCTGCGGAATCCTCCCGCCGGCTACGTGCCGCCAGGGTGGGATCCGTCGAAGATCCGCGGCGTCGCCCGCGCCGGCGCCGACGTCCACGCCTCGGTGATGGTGCGGATGCCGACCTTCTGGTCGCTGTGGGTGGCCTACTGCCTGGGCACGACAGCCGGCACGATGGTCATCAGCCAGCTGGTGCCGTTCGCGCGCAACGCCGGCCATTCGGCGGCAGTCGCCGCGTTCGCGCTCACGGTCGGCGCGTTGGGCAGCGCCTCGGGCCGCGTGCTCTCGGGGTGGCTCTCCGACTACGCCGGCCGTGTCAACACCATCCGCGTGATGCTGCTGGTGTCGGCCTGTGCGATGCCGCTGCTGTTCCTGTTCCGCGAGAACGTGGCGCCGTTCTACGCGCTGCTCTTCGCGGTCTACTACTGCTACGGCACGCAGCTGTCGGTGTACGCGTCGACGAGCGCCGATTTCTTCGGCACGAAGAACGTCGGGTTCAACTACGGGCTCCTGCTGCTCGCGTGGGGCGTGGCCGCGATTCTCGGTCCGTTTCTCGGCGGCCGCGTCTACGTCGCGACCGGGGAATACCGATACGCCTTCTTCGTGGCGGCGGCGATGTCGATTGCCGCGCTGGTGACGCTGTCGTTCGCCAGGAATCCGCACACGCAGCCGGTGACTGCGCAAGTGTAGTGCAGGCCTTCCGCCTTGCGCGCGGCATGCGAAATCGAAAAGTGGAGGACCGATATGGGACGGGTTCTATCGGCATCGTTGTTCGCCGGCGTGTTGGCGACCGGATCGCTGACGCTGCTCGCGCAGGGTGACGGCGGCTACAAGCTCGTGCCGGGATGGCCGAAGCTGCCGGCCGGGATGTACTTCGGCCTGAAAGAGGCGCCGCCGCCGCCGGCCGAACGTGATGCGCAGGCCGCGGCGCGCCGGGCGAGTGGGCGGCAAGGCGGCGCGGGCGGCGGACAAAACGCCAACGCGATGGGGCCGACCAACCAGCCGGGGATCTCCGGTCTCGCGATCGATCAGCACGATCGCATCTACGTCTTCAACCGCGGCGTAAAGCCGGTGATGGTGTTCGACACCGACGGCAACTTGGTGCTGTCGGGCGCCGATCAGGCGATCAACGGCAAGACGATCAACCCGTCGTGGCAGCACTCGGGCGGCGTCGACTGGAACGGCAACGTCTACGTGATCGAGCGCGACGCGCATCGCATCGTCAAGCTTTCGCCGAAGCTCGACAAGTTCCTGCTGCAGCTGGGGACGACGAACGAGAAAGGGAACGACGCGACGCACCTGAACCTGCCGTCGGGCATCGCGATCCTGCGCAACGGCAACATGATCGTGACCGACGGCTACGGCAACAACCGCGTCATCCTGTTCGACAAGAACGGAAAGTTCATCAAGCAGGTTGGCAAAGGCGCCGGCGGTCCGCCCGACAAGGGCACGGGCCCTGGCGAGTGGAACCTGCCCCACAAGCTGGCGGTGGACGCACAGGAGAATCTCTACATCATCGACCGCGAAGGGCACCGCGTCGAAGTGTTCGACAGGAACTTGAACTACCTGCGCGAGATCCGCAACGACTGGAACCCGTGGGACATCAACATCTCGCGTAAAGGCACCGACGGCATCGGCTGGATCGCCGATCACAAAGACGAGCGCGTGCTGCGCTTCAACCTCGCCGACGGCAAGATCACCGCGGTATGGGGCAAGCAGGGCTGGGGGCCGAGCGAATTCGACTGGGTCCACGGCATCGTTGTCGACTCGAAGGGCGCGGTCTACGCCGCGGACACCTACGGTCAGCGGATTCAGAAGTTCATGCGCAGCGGCGCGGCGAGCTCGACGCAGCCCTGATCTCGAACCACGAAGCGCACGAAACGTAAAAACGGTATGAAAGACACGAAAAGATCATCTTATGAATATGTCGTCGTTCCCGCCGAATCGTCTGCAGATCCGAAGCTCAACCCGCTCGGCGCCGCGTCCATAGCCGGAGCACGAGCGGGATGAGCAGGAGCGCTGCGATCGCGAGCACGACGACGTTCTGGTTGAGGAGCGGGGGTTGGAACTGGCCGGATAGATCGATCGTCCTGCTCCAGGCGTCGCCCCGCACTTCTTCGACGACGATACGGCCGTCGGCGCGGCGAATCGTCAGCGGATACGGATCGATGACCAGCCCGTAGTACCAGCGCAGTGTCCGCGCGTTCAGCGGCACGCGGCCGCGCAGGCGATGGAGCACCAGCTCTCCGCCGGCCTTGTTCTGAACGAGCCGTGGCGAGTCGAAGGGGACGAGCTCCACCGACTCGGGCCGAATCTCGCGACCGTCCACCCAGAACACCACGCGGTCGGCAAACGGTCCCGGGATTGACTGCATCCGCAGCGTCAGCCAGCCCGGATCGTTGCGGACGTCGGCGACGAACGACCCGTCGCGCGCGAAGACGATCGACACCTGCGTCTTCTCGAGGTCGTGGGCTGACATCGGCGTCCCGGTCGCCACGAACAGACCAACGAACAAGGAACGCAGAGGCCGCAGAGCATGCAAAGATGACCATTCTTTTTGGGGGCGTTGCGCGCTTTGCGTTCCCTGAGTACCGAGGCATTCGTCACGCACTGGCGTTATCATACGGCGCATGACGAGGCTGCTTTTTCTGCTGCTGGCGGTAGCTCCTGGACCTGGCTCAGGGCAGCCCGCGGCGGGGCCGGCGCCCAGGAAAATAGAAATCGTCAGCGTGACCGGCTGCCTGAAGGAAACAGCGCCGAACCGCTGGACGCTCACTGCCGCCACCGATCCGGTGCCCAGCATCGCGAATGCCCCGCCGGCCAAGGACATTCCGTCGGCGCCCCCGGTGGGCAGGAACACGTTCGCGCTCATCGGCGTTTCCGAGTTCAATCTCCCCGCCCACCGCGATCACACCGTCATCGTCAAAGGGCTGTTCATCAAGGCGACGCCGGTGAGCCGCGTCAACATGACCTCCGTCACGATGGTGGTTCCGTCGTGTGTCCCGGCGGCCAAGTAGGCTAAACTACGGCAGCCATCGAGGGTTGCGCTACGGCGCAGGCTCAATCTCGTTGCGCAGGCCTTCAGGCCTGCCGGGAGGCCTCATGAAGCGCGCTGCCTGTCTGTTTGTCGCGTCGTTCGCGTTCGTCGCCAGCGCACGCGCGACCGCCGCGAACGTGCCGACGTTCACCAGGGATGTCGCGCCGATCGTCTTCAACAACTGCGCGACCTGTCATCGCGCCGGTGAAGTGGCGCCGATGACCCTTACGTCCTACGACGATGTGCGGCCGTGGGCGAAGGTGATCAAAAACAAAGTCGTGTCTCGCGAGATGCCGCCCTGGGGCGCCGACCCCGCGCACTCGCTGAAGATGCGCAACGACCGCAGCCTGTCGCAATCGCAGATCGACACCATCGTCGCCTGGGTGGACGGAGGAGCGCCGAAAGGCAGCGACGCCGATCTGCCGCCGCTGCCGGCGTTCGCCGAGGGGTGGACGTTCGGGCGCGAGCCGGACGCGATCCTCGAGATGCCCGTCGACTTCTCCATCCCGGCTGAAGGCGAGCTTGGCGTGCAGATGTTCTACTCGAAGGTGCCGTGGAGCGAGGACAAGTTCGCCGAGACACTCGAGATTCGTCCGGGCAACCGCGCCGTCGTTCACCATGCCGGCGTCTTCGTCGTCGACATTCCTGAAGGCGCGACGATCGTCAACGGGCGCCTGGTGATGGCCGACGGCAAGGCGTCGACCGACCGCGGCGCCGGCGGCGCCGGACGCGCCGACGACACCGCCCTGCCCGGCGCGAACAAACTGCTCTCGTGGGTGCCCGGACGCGGAGTCGACTCGCACCGCGCCGACATCGGCAAGCGCATCCCCGCCGGCAAGTACATCAACTGGCAGATCCACTACAACCCGATCGGCAAGGCGACCAGCGATCGCACGCGGCTCGGGATCTGGTTCAACAAGGCGCAGGTCACGCACGAGCTGCTCATTCGCCAGGCCGGCGACGCCCTGGCGACGACCAAGGGCGGCTTGTCGCTCTATCGCGCCGAAGGCAAGGAAGTCGAATACACGGCAGACGAGGGGAGCACGCGGCGGCGCAGCAAGACGCCGAACATCCCGCCGTACGCCGAGGACTGGTCGCTCACCGGGATCACGCCCGTCACCGAGGACATCACGCTCTACGCCATGTCGCCGCACATGCACCTGCGCGGCAAGAGCCTGCGCTGGGTCATCGTGTACCCCGACGGCAAGGAGCAGACGATCCTCGATGTGCCGAAGTTCGACTTCAACTGGCAGATCGAATACGAGCTCGAGACGCCTCTGAAGATTCCGGCCGGCAGCAAGATCCTCGGCATCGGCAAGTACGACAACTCGCCGAAGAACAAGTGGAACCCGGCGCCGAACCTCGACGTGTACTGGTCGGAGCAGAGCTGGGACGAGATGTATCAGCCGTTCACGCTGTACTCCGTGGACAGCCAGGCGCTCAGCGACATGACGGTCACCCGGACGCCGCAGCAGAAGCACTAAGCACTGGTGAGTGTGAATGGGTAAGTTGGTGAATTGAATTCGCGACACGCCCTTTCGGCAGCGGCCGCCTTCACCACACTCATCCTCACCGTAGGGCTCTTCGCGAGGGCGACCGCGCTCCAGCCCCCCGACGCGTCCCCCGTCTCGACCGGCGCCGCGCTGTTCGCGGCCCACTGCAGCGGCTGCCACAACGGAGACGATGGGCGCGCGCCGTCGGTGGAGGTGCTGCACGAACGATCGCCGCAGGCGATCATCGACGCGCTGACCTCGGGCTCGATGAAGTACCAGGGACTTGCGCTGAGCGGCGGAGAGCGCCGCGCGATCGCCGAGCAGCTCACCGGCCGCAAGCTGCGCGACGCGTTGTCCGGCAACACGATCGGGAACTGCGGACGCCGGCCGCCGCTGCGCGATCCGCGCGCGGGCCCGCTGTGGAGCGGCTGGGGCCCGACGATCGAGAATACGCATTTTCAGCCGGCGGACCAGGCGGGTCTCACCGCCGAGCAGGTGCCCCGGCTGCACCTCAGGTGGGCCTTCGGATTTCCCGACACGACGTCGGCGTGGGCGCAGCCGACGATCGCCGCCGGGCGGTTGTATGTCGGCAGCCAGAACGGCACCGTCTATTCGCTCGACGCGGCGAGCGGCTGCGTCGCGTGGACGTTCGTCGCGCAGGGGGGCGTGCGGGCGTCGGTGTCGATCGGCCGCCGGGCCGGCGGCCGTGAGGCCGGCTACGCCGCCTACTTCTCCGATCAGAAAGGCTACGTTTACGCGGTGGACGCCGCCACGGGCCGGCCCCTGTGGATGCGCAAGGTCGAGGATCATCCGCTCGTGCGGCTGACCGGATCGCCCGCGCTCTACGGCGATCGGCTCTACGTGCCGACCTCGTCGTACGAAGAAGGCGGCAAGCCGCCAGGCTACGCCTGCTGCACCTTCCGCGGCGCGATCGTCGCGCTCGACGCGCGAACCGGCGACGTCATCTGGAAGAGCTACACGATCGCCGAGGAGCCGCGGCTGCTGCGCGCGTATGCCGACGGGACGGAACTGCGCGGGCCGTCGGGCGGCGCGATCTGGTCGGCGCCGACGATCGACGTCAAGCGCGGCGCGCTGTACGTCGGCGTCGGCAACACCTACAGCGGAGCCGCCCAGCCGACGACCGACGCCGTGCTCGCCTTCGATCTCGAGACGGGCGCGATGCGATGGGCGCGGCAGATGGCGCCGTCGACGCCGGACGTGTTCGGCTGCACGCCGGGTGACGTCAACTGCGGCGAGCGCGCCGGTCCCGATTTCGACTTCGGGGCGTCGCCCGTGCTCGCGACACGTGCGAACGGACGCGAGCTGATCGTCGCGGGACAGAAATCCGGCGTCGTCTATGCGCTCGATCCGGACAGGAAAGGCGAACAGGTCTGGCGCTACCGCGCCGCCGGCGGCAGCGGGCTCGGCGGCATCCAGTGGGGCGTCGCGGCGGACCGCGAGCGCGTCTACATTCCCGTCGCCGACATCTACAACCCGGCGCCCGGAGGTCTGCACGCCGTGGATCTGGCGACCGGCGCGCGCGCCTGGTACGCGGCGCCGCCAGACGCGCCGATCTGCGGGAAGCGGAGCCGCGCCTGCAGCGGGGCGCAGTTCTCCGCCGTCACCGCCATCCCGGGTATCGTGTTTTCCCCGTCGAACGATGGAGCGGTGCGCGCCCATTCGACGAAGGACGGGCGAGTCGTGTGGACGTTCGACACCAACCGTGAGTTCTCTACAATCAACGGCTTACGGGCGAAAGGCGGATCGATGAACGGCCCGGCTCCGGTCGTCGCGGGAGGGAGGGTCTACGTCAGTTCCGGCTCCGGCGTGTTCGGTTTGAGGCCGGGAAACGTCCTCCTTGCCTTTGGGGTTGACTGACCGAGGGCGAATTGAGGTATAGTTAATTCGCTCTAGATCTAGGCCAGCCAGCTTTTTCAAAGCGCTACCGGCCTTCAACGCGGGCCGGACACCTCGGAAACATCCCGTCCCGCGCAGATCAATTACCAGAGCATACGTCTCAAGGAGAGATTCGCAATGGCACCTATGAACGGCACGATCAAGCGGCTCGTCAGCGACAAGGGTTTCGG
>JAYVYV010000007.1:0-5733 GCA_043783985.1 Acidobacteriota bacterium
GCGGCGTTCACGTTCGCCCCTTTCGACAGGAGCAACCGCACCGCCGCGGCGTTGCCGTGGTAGGCCGCGCCGAGCAGCGGGGTGACGCCGGTCACGCCCGCGGCATTCACGTCCACGCCCGCAGCGAGGACCAGCCGGATCGTGTCGAGATCGTTGCCGTACGCGGCGGCGGTCAGCGCCGTATTCTGGAACGCATCCTTCACGCGAATGTCGGCGCCCTTGGCGGCGAGCAGGCCGACGATCTCGGCCGACGGCTCGCTCATGGCGGCGATGAACAGCGCCGTGCGCCCCTGTTTGCTCGCGACGTTCGCCTTGGCGCCCCGATCGAGCAGCAGCCGCACCTTCGCGATCTGCGTCGCCGACATCATCAGCGCCGTGGCGCCGAACGGGTTCTGCGCGTCGGGGTCCGCGCCCTTGTCGATCAGGAAGGCCATCGCCTCCACCGATCCGGCGACGGCGGCGTCCATCAGCGGGGTGGAACCGAGCGGGCCGGGTGCGTTCGCCTCGTCACGGGAGCTCACTAGGGTTTTGAGCCGCGCGAGGTCGTTGGTGCGAATCGACTGGTAGACAGCGCCGGCCGGCGCGGCGGCGGGCTGTGTTGCGGAACCGTATGCCCCTGTCGTCATGACGGCGACGGCGACACACACGGCAAAAAACCTGCTCATAAATAAGCGCTCCTGGGGAGATGTACGTTTATAGCCCATAAGCCGGCACGAACGCACTCTCTTCCGCCCCTCGTCGGCCCGGCTCCAATCCAATTCCCCGTCGCGAGCGATGTTTTTGCCCGGGAAAACGGAAGTTGCGCTTTTTTGCCGTTTCTTTCCCCGGCGATTGCCATTACGATGGCACCCAACTCAACGTAACAGTGACATTCGGGTCACGCCACGCGCAGGAGCCTCCATGAAATTCAGAATCGTGTGCCCGGTCATCGTCGCGACCCTCTTGGTGCTCGGTACGTCGTCAGCGTTCGCGCAAATCGGGCAGGGTCGGTTGACCGGGACGGTCAGCGACGCCCAGGGCGCCGTGATGCCCGGCGTCACCGTCACCGTGACATCGCCGTCGCTGATCGGCGTGCAGACGACGGTCAGCGAGGTGAACGGAAGGTATCTCTTCCCGGCGCTGCCCAGCGGGACCTACCGGGTGAGCTTCGAGCTGTCCGGTTTCCAGAGGCTGCTGCGGGAGAACATCCAGCTGGTGACCGGCCAGACGATCTCGGCCGACGTGCAGCTCCAGGTCGCCTCGCTCGCGGAGAGCGTGACGGTCTCCGCCGCGGCGCCGGTCGTCGACGTCACGACGACGAAGGTCGGGACGGATCTCAAGGGCGAAGCGCTGACCGCGGTGCCCAACTCCACCGACGCGTGGGGCGCGCTGTCCGAGGCGCCGGGGATCCGGATGCAGGGGTTCGACGTCGGCGGCAGCCACAAGAGCCAGCAGTCGGGGTACGAGGTGTTCGGCATTCAAAACCAGTCTCGTATCGTCACCGACGGCGTGGACCATACCGAAGGCACCGGCGGCACCGGATACTACGAGGACTACTACTCGAACGAAGAAGTCGCGATCAGCGCGCTCGGCAGCGACGTCGAGATGAACTCGGGCGGCGCGGCCATCGTCTCGACCATCAAGAGCGGCGGCAACCAGTTCAAGGGTCTCTACAACTACACGTACGAGAGCGGGAGCTGGGTGGGGGACAACAACACCGCCGACCTGCGCGCGCGCGGCTTCACCGGCAACCCGAACCTGTTGTTCTACGAGGGACACGCGGATCTGGGTGGGCCGATCAAGAAAGACAAAGCGTGGTTCTTCGTGGCGTACAACACGTTCAAGATCGACAAGGTGGTCTCGGGCACCTCGAGAGCCATCGCCACCGACCTCGGTCTGTTCCACAACTACACGGGCAAGGGCACGTACAAGCCGAGCGCCAGCGACACGATCATCGGCTACGTGCAGCGCGGCCGCAAGGAGAAGCCGAACCGCGGTCTGTCGGCGCTGCTCGCGCCCGAATCGGTGCGCGCGCAGAACAGCCTCACCTATACCTACAAGGGCGAGTGGCAGAAGGTGATTTCCAACCGGACGTTCCTCGACGTCAACGTCGGCAACTACCACTCCATCTGGCCGATGGTGGTGAAGGTCGATCCGGTCGTGCGTCCGCCGACCATCGTCCGGGGCACGGGGCTCATCTCCGGATCGGGGTGGAACGCGTTCACGTCCATCCGCAACAACCCGCAGGTCAAGGCGCAGCTGACGTACTTCCTGCCGGGTAAGCGCGGGAGCCACGACTTCAAGTTCGGCTTCGAGGAGCGGTACGACTACTACCGGCTCGGCATCAACGGCACGTCCGGCCCGATCCGCTATTCGATCAACAGCGCCGGCGTCACCGACCGCATCCGTTTCGCGGACGTCGGCGCCGCGTCAGACTACGGCGCAGGCTGGGACGTGTCGGCCAACGTCGATCAGAAGTATGCCGCCTACGCCCAGGATCGGTGGGCGGTGAACAACCGCCTGACGATCACGGCCGGCGTGCGCATGGACTATCAGGATGCGTACTACAAGGACGGCCACCGCAAGCCGCTGATCACGGATCGGCTCGCCGACGGCTCGCGCGTGTTTCCGGTGGAGAGCACGATTCCCGGCACGAGCCTGCTCAAGAACACGAACTTCGCCCCGCGCGTCGGGTTCACCTACGACCTCAGTGGCAAGGGTCGGACGGTGCTGAAGGCGTTCTACGGACGGTATTACAACAATCTCGCCGACAGCTTTTCGAGCGCCAACCCCGGCGGCACGAACTACGCCGAGTTCAACTTCCTCGACCAGAACCGCAACGGCCGGTACGACGGCCCGCAGGAGCTGGGCGCGCTGCGCTTCCGCGTCGGCGGCGCCGATGCGCCGGTCGACCCCAAGACCCGCACCCCCTACACCGAGGAATTCAGCGGCACGGTCGAGCATCAGTTCTGGGGCGAATCCTCGGTGCGCTTCACCTTCGTCCGCAAGAACAGCAAGGACTTCATGCCGTTCTACTACAACCCGTTCGTGCCGGCGTGGCTGGGCAAGGTGACGGTGCCGACACGGCAGACGGTGAACGGCGAAGTGTTCAACCTGCTGGATATCCCCGCGTCGCTGGCGGACGACAGCAACGCGCTGTACACGAACATTCCCGACAGCGACTTCCACTACGACACGATGGAGTTCGCGTTCCAGAAGCGATTCAACCAGCGCTTCTTCGTCCAGACCAGCGCCGACTACCAGTGGCGCAACGAGCTGCGATCGGCCGATATCGACAACTGGGGGTCGACCAGCCCGCTGTCTGCCGACCCGATCGGCGTGAACTACTTCGTCAACGTGAACCCGGCCGCGCCGAACCGGCAGAAGACGACGACCTATCACGCGCAGCTGCTGGGCCGCTACACGTTCCCGTTCGAGATCGGCTTCGCGGCGAATTTCCGGTACCAGAGCGGGTTCCCGTACGCGCGCATCATCTCGGACGGCAGCACGGATCCGGGCCTGAACGTGTCGCCGTCGCCGTTCTTCGTCGAGAATCTCGACAAGAACCGCTCGGACAACGTCGCGCTGCTGAACTTCCGGGTGGACAAGGGGTTCACGTTCAACGGCCACTACAAGGTCACGGGGATCTTCGACCTCTACAACGTGCTGAACGCGCACCCGGTGACCAACTTCAGCTTGTTCAACGACAACTTCAGGACGGTGATCGCCGTGCTCGACCCGCGCGTGGCGCAGGTGGGCATCCGTTTCGAATTCTAGCCGTCGTGGAATAGGCGCACGATTCGAACGGGCGGCTCGAACGTCGAGCCGCCCGTTATTTTTTTACGCGCAGGCGCTCCAGGTTGAACTGCGCATCGCGGTCGCCCGGCCGCAGCGCGAGCACCTTGTCCCACTCGCCCGCCGCGAGATCGGTCCGTCCGCGGCGCGCCCACGCGACCCCGAGCCCGTTGTGGGCGCCGGCCAGCGCCGGATCGATTCCCACCGCCTTCGTGAGGGCGTCGATCGCCTCGAGGTCGCGTCCCTCCGAGAGGAAGAGCACGCCGAGGTTGTTCCAGCTTTCCGCCGCGTTGGGCGAGGCCGCCAGCACCCGCCGGAACAACGCCTCCGCCATCTCGCCGCGGCCCATGCGCGCGTAGGTTTGTCCAAGCGCATCGGCCGCTTCGAGGTCGGCCGCGTCGGCGCGCACGAGGCCTTCGAGAATCGCGGCGGAGCGCGCGAGATCGCCCGCGTCCCGCAGCATCGATCCGAGCGTGCGAAGCTGGACACGGTCGGCATAGCCGTTGCGCGCCGCCGCGTCCAGCAACGCAATCCCTTCCTCCAGGCGGCCGCTGGCGCGCAACATGACCGCGAGGCGGTCGTAGGCGATTGTCAGGTTGGGACGCTCGCGGATCACGCCTCGCAGCGTCTCGATCGCGCCGCCGGCGTCCCCGCGCGCCCACAGCGCGGCCGCCGCGTCGAGCGCCGCGTCGAGGTGGACGAGGGTCTTGGGATCGTCGGCCGCCGTATAGGTCCGTGATGACCGCTTCGCCGACGGCCCGACGACGTAACCGAGCGAGCGCAGGCGGGACTCCGCATCGGCGTCCATCGCGACGGGGGCGAGGGGTGCGGAGCCTTTCACGATCTGATCCAGACGCGTCTCGAGATCGCGTGCGCGCCCGCGTTGAGAGGCGTAGACGTTGCGCTGTTCGCCGGCGTCCGACGCCAGATCGTACAGCTCGGGCACGGGCAGATCGATCAGCTTCATGCGATCGCGGATCACGCCGGTGAGCGGAGCCCAGCCCCGCGTCAGGTTCGCGTTCAGCGCCTCGAAATAGGAAACCGCGCGATCGAACGGGCGCCCGCCGCCGACGAAGGGGCGCACGCTGCGGCCGTCGGCCCCGGGCATCGGCGCCGCACCGAGCAGATCGAGCACCGTCGGCGCGACATCCACGAGGCGCATCGTCTCGCCGAAGACGCCCGCGGCGATCCGCGGCGGGGCCCACATGATGAGCGGCACGCGCAGCGTGGCGTCGTACGCGAACAAACCGTGCGTCCGCTCGCCGTGTTCCCCGAGCGATTCACCGTGATCCGACGCGATGACCACGAGCGTGTGGTCCAGCGTGCCGTGACCGCGCAACGTCGCGAGGAACGACCCCAGCGCGGCGTCGGCGTACGCGATCTCGCCGTCGTAGGGCTGGGCCGCGTAGCGCGCACGGTACGGCTCGGGCGGCGCGTAGGGCTCGTGCGGATCATAGAGATGAACCCAGGCAAACCAGGGTTGCACCGGCTCGCGCGTCGGGATGCCGGCCACCCACGCCGCCGCGGGAGCGAGCACCTGTTCCGCATCGCGCTGCACCACGGAGAGATCGCGGCCGTCGCCGAGCATCCGGTCGTCGTACAGGTCGAAGCCCCGTCCGAGCCCGTAGCGTGCGTCGAGCACCACGGCGCCGACGAAGGCTGCGGTACGGTAGCCGGCGGCCCGTAATGCCGTGGCAAGCGTCGGCATCGACGCCTCGAGCCGGAACACACCGTTGTCGCGGACGCCGTTTCTGGCAGGGTAGAGGCCGGTCATCAGCGATGCGTGCGAGGGCAGCGTCAGCGGGACGTGCGCGTACGCCGTCGCGAAGCGCAGTCCCTCGGCGGCGAGCCGGTCGAGGGACGGGGTCAGGCCGCGCACGCTCCCGTACGCGCCGACCCGATCGGCGCGAAGCGTGTCGATGGTGACCAGGAGGACGTTGGCGCCGCGCAGCGCGCCGC
>JAYVYV010000008.1:0-16313 GCA_043783985.1 Acidobacteriota bacterium
GCCTCCTCCTTGAACAGGAACGTGAACAGACGATCGGAGACGATCGTGCCGTTGACAGCCTCCGCGGGATACGTGGCCCACAATCCAAGCGCCGCGACGCGCTTGCGGCCGTATGTGGCCATGTTCCAGATCGCCGGCGCGCGGCGCATGCTGCTCGTGATCGGTTCCTTCGCGCCTGTCTTCGGATCGAACTGGACGAAGTCGAGGATGCCGTGATCGAGCGGGCTGACGCCGGTCATCATCGACGTCCAGATGAGCGGCGAGAGCGGAGGACGGATCGTGTCGAGAGTGCCGCTCGTCCCCTCGTGGACGAGCCGCGCGAGGTTGGGCATCGAGCCGTTCGCGATGTACTCGTCGAGGAGCTGCCAGTCCGCGCCGTCGAGGCCGACGAAGATCACCCGACGTCCGGACGACGCGGGGCGGGACGAGGGCGATCCGCAGGAAGTGGCCAGCAGCGCGACGGCAAGGATGAAAAAAAAGAAGGGCCTCGTCATCGCTGACGAGGCCCTTATACCACGTTTCAAATTGCCGACCGTCGGATCAGAACGTGATGCGAATGCCGAGCCGCAGACTGCGCTGACCCGTGAAGGCGTCGCCGGTTCTCAGGAAGTCCGGGTTGGTGGCCGTCGCCTTCGGATTGGCGAGCTGTGAAATCGGGTTGAGCGTGCTGCCCGAGTGCTGCAGGCCGCCGTCGCCGTTGCACACCGCATCCGGGATACCCGCGCACTGTCCGTCCTGCACGAGGTTGTAGCGTTGATCGAGCCTGGTAATCGCCTGACGGTTGAACAGGTTGAACACGTCGCCAATCACCGTCGCCGACGCGGTGGACCCTAACTTGATCGGATACCCGATGTGCACGTCGGCGTCGTAATCCGAAGGCCCGCGGCCGAGAGTGCCGCGCGGATTCAGGTAGTACTCCCAATTCGCATACGCGAAGGAGTAGCCGTACGCCGTCAGCGGAAGGCCCGAGTACCAGTGCGTCGAGAGGCCGAGCTGCAGCCCGCTGGCCATCCCTTTCCCGAACTGGTAGCTGCCGTCGAACTTCACGGTATGCGTCCGGTCGTTGCTCAACCGGCCCTGCGCGTTGACCAGGAAGTCGCCGTAGTCGAACGCCGAGTTGATGTTCGGATCGAGCTGCCCGGTCGAGTTCTGGAACGTGCCGTCGTAGTTCCCTTCGAGCTTCGACCAGACGTAGCTCGCGAGGAACTGCCAGTTGTTCGAGAACCGCTTCGTCGCGGTGAGCTGCACGGCGTCGTTGACGCGGGTGGCCAGCGGCGCGGGCGCAGAACTGCCGTCGTAGAACCCGAGGCTCTGGCCGAGCGTGCCCTGCCCGGGATTGGCGATGAAGTAGTCGCCGACCGACGGGACCAGGAAGTCCTCGATCACGTTCCCGAGCTTCCGGTGGTTGTAGCGGATCCCCACCGACAGGTTCGGCGCGATCTCGCGTTCGACGCCGACCAGGTATTCGTCCACGTACTGATTCTTGAGGTTGGGATCGACCGGCTCGGTGCTGCCGCCGAGCAGCGAGTTCCTGCCGGGTGTTCCGGTGATCGGCGCCAGGTTTGCCGGATCGGGGCTGAAGTTGTAGGCGAACGCCGCCAGCTCGCCGCCGAACGCGCGGATGTTGATGTCCGACGGGATGTCCTCGTAATAGCGGCCGTAGTGCGCGAAGATCTTGCCCTTGCCGTCGTTCATCGGATCGAAGGTGACCCCGACCCGCCCGGCCCAGTTCTTCTTCAGGTCGATGACGCTCTTGCCGAAGCGATCGCCGAGGTTGCGCCGCTCCCAGCGGACGCCGCCTTCAACCGAGAGGTTCGGCAACACCCTCCAGGTATCCTGCGCGTAGGCCGCCGTGCCTTTGTTGACCGGGTCGGACGAGAGCGGCAGCGCGATCTTCCAGGTCGACGGATCCGTGCGCGAGAAGCCGGCTAACTGGTCGTTCACGAAATACCGGTGGCGGTAGTAGATGATCCCGGTCGATCGTTGAACGAGCTTGTAGATGATTTGCCCGCCGCCTCCCGAGAAACGATCGACCAGCGAGTTGACGCGCAGCGCATCGACGCCGCCCTTCAGCGTATGCGCGCCGAGATAACGGGTCAGATCCGCCTTGTACTCGTCACGTTTGAAGTCGTGGTTCTCGTATCCGCCGAATCCCCCGGTTCTCAGGTTGGGGTTCACGGTCTGATCGAGCAGCAGCGGCGTGCTGGAGCCCGCGCCGCCGTACGTCTGGATCTCGTGATGGCGTGCAGCCTGCCCCCGAAGGAGCCACGAGTTCCCGAAGACGCCGTCGTAGCGGCCCACGAAATCGGCGGCCCCCGAGTCGATCGTGCCCTGCCAGGTGCTTGGCGGTCCTGAAATGTTGAAAATGGCGCCGTCTTGCTTGCCCGGATCGCCGTTTACCGAGAACACGATCGTCTGGTTCGACGCAGCGTTGTAGGTCAGCTTTCCGGAGTACAGGTTGCGCGTCGTCTTCAGCGGCACCCTGCTGCCGACGCCTGGCGTGCCCGGGACCGTGCCGATCGGACGGATCACTTCCCGCTCGTCCAGCTGGTTGAACGGGTTGTAGCCGCCGAAGAACCAGAGCTTGTCCTTGACCAGAAAGCCACCCAGCGTGCCGCCGCCGTCGTACTGGTGGGCTATGTGGGGTACCGTGGTCGTCGTCTGCGGTCTGAGCGACGCGGTGGTGTTGACCGCCTGGAGCGAGCCGCCCTGGTAGAACCCGAACAGTGAGCCATGGAAGGTGTTGGAACCGGACTTCGTGATCGCTTCGAGCACGCCACCGGTGAAGCCGCCGTATTCGGCGTTGAGACCCTCGGTCTTGACGTTCACCTGATCGATGAAGTCGACCAGAACGGTCTTTTGCTGCTGACCTCTGTCGATGCCGGTCGCATTGATGCCGTCGATGATGTACGCGTTTTCCGCGCCGGACGAGCCGAGCATTGTCGGTCCGACGGCATCGGTCGTCACGCCAGGAGCAAAGTGCGCCGTCCCGTAGAGGTTGCGTGCGCTCGGCAGCATGTTCATCATGGACTGGTCGACCGTCACGCCGCCAGCGGAGCTCTGGGTATCGACCACCGGAGAGGCGCCGACCACGTTCACCGTCTGAGTGACGCCGGCTACCTGCATCTTCAGGTTCAACACAACGCTCTTGTCGAGCGAGACCGTCACGTTTTCCTGCGTCGCGTCCTGGAAGCCGGAGAGATTCGCCTTGATCGCGTACGTGCCGGGCGGCAGCGTGGGGAACCGGAAGGTTCCCGTCGAATCGGTGACCGTTGTTCGCGTCCCCTGCAGTTGCGGGCTCATCGCGCTGACGGTCACGCCGGGCAGCACCCCGCCTTGCGCGTCGATGATCGTGCCGATGACTTGTCCCGTGGTTTGTGCGAACGCAGAGGTCGTCAGCACCGCGATGAACGCTGCGACAGCCGCACACACCCACGCGGCGCGCGCTGCCGACTTAAACTTGTTCCATTTCATGTCGTCTCATCCTCCTGGAAGAGCAAATGACAGGCGAAGCTGACCGATGTCTCATTTTTGACACGGCGTGATTCGCTCGCGTCTCACACAATGGCTTCCGCACCAAAACATTGAACGCCCTGCCGATAACCCATGATAACTCCGGAGATCCTATCAAAACGCGTTAGTTGCATACGCGGATCGACAGAACGGTGTCTGGATCCAAAATACCGAAATAAAGTGTCTGGTTTTACACCGAATTCACGCGGATTTTCGTCGAATTTTCGTGCAAATACGACGACTATAATGCCGGTCAGCGTGGCAGACCTGGTTTTCGCGCTCGCTCTATCGGCATCGATCTTCACACAATCAGGCTCGGCGGAGCCTCAAACCGGCGCCAGCCGGCTCGCGCTGGCGAGCGTGACCGACCCCCGCAACAGGCCGATGGTGGACGTCAGCGCCGACGACTTCGTGATTCAGGAAGGGGGCGCCGCGCGCGAAATCCTCTCCGTCCGCCCCGCGGATTACCCGATCGTCATCCTGCTCGATACCGGGAGCGACGCGCGTGCCGACTTCCCGTGGATCCAGAAGGCCGTCGCGCGTTTCATCGAGCTCATCGGACCGCGACCGATTGCCCTCGTCACGTTTGGCGGCACGCCGGCACTGGTCGCGACCTTCGAGGACGACCGGCAGACCGTGCTGGCGAAACTGGGCGCGACCGCCGCGGGCGCCTCCACGGGGAGCCTCCTCCTGCAGGGCGCAGCGCTGGCGGGCCAGACGATTCACGCGACCGGCGCGCTCTTCTCCGCCATCGTCGTCCTGTCGGCCACGTCGGCCGATGCGAGCCGCAACCCGGCGGACGAGTTGATGGCCCCCGTCGTGGACAGCAACGCCATCCTGCACGTCGTCGCCAACCGGCCCGGACAGACCGTAGGCGGCGCCCTCCGATCGAACCCGGCGCTTCGCGCGCTGGCCGAACAGTCGCGGGGCGAGTTCACCGTGATCTATTCGGCCTCGTCGTACCGGGCCGCGCTCGATCGCCTGGCCGACCGGCTGACGACCGAGATGATGATCGAGTACCTTGTCCCCGTCGGATCGAAACCGAACGACGTGAAGGTCGGGATCCGCGTCGCCGGGGCGCGCATCCGCGGCCTGGGAGTGGCGCCCCGATGACGATGAATCTGCTGGCGGCGCTCCTGGCGGTTCTCGGCGCGGTGTCGGCGCTGTCCCAGCAGCCGCTGAACCGGTTCGTGCTCGCGAGCGTCGTGGACAGGCAGTCGGAGACGCCCCTTCCCGGCTTGAGCGCCGACGATTTCATCGTTCAGGAAGGCTCCACGAGGTGCGACACTGTCAGCGCCAGCCCGGCCCACTATCCCGTCGCGATTGTCGTCGACACGTCCCCGGCGGCACGTCCGCAGTTTTCGGAGATGCGGAAAGCCGTGCGCCAACTGGTCGGGCGGATTTCGGGCCGCGACGCCGCGCTGTACACCTTTGGCGATCGGGCTTTCCGCGTCGTCGACTACACGCGTGATACGGCGCGGCTCGAGCAAGCCGTCGATGGATTGTTCGCGCTGCCCGAAGGCGAGAGCCACGTGCTGGATGCCATCATCGAGGCCGGCAAGGACCTCAGCCGGCGCGAGCCGGCCGTCGCGATGATGGTCGTCGTGTCCGCCGGCGCCAACGATCAGAGCAACCGGACGCCGGCCGAAGTGTTCGCGCCGGTCATGACCAGCCGCTCCATGGTGCATGTCGTGGAGATGCGGACGATCGGCGCGAGCGGCCGCCTTGGGAACGTGCGCGGCCGAAGAAATTTCACGAGCGACCGCGCCGCCGAAGCGGCGCTGGGTCTCCAGGAAGTGCTGCAGGCGATCGTCGGTCAAACGCACGGCGTCTACGATCGCATTTTTTCAGCCAGCGGGTACCACGCATCGCTCGAGCGGCTCGAACGCCAGCTCGCAGCCGAAGTCATCCTCGAATACGTGCCGGCGGGCGCCGGGTCCACGGCGCCCCTTCGAATCGGCACCCGCGTCCCGGGCGGGGCCGTGCGGGCGATCGGGCTCGATCGGGCGCCGCGATAAGGCATGGCCCGAGGCCAGGACCGGGGTACGCAGCGCTCGCAGACTCCAGAGAGAAACGCACCCCGGCCGAGCGGGGCGTCGTTCCCGGCGGTCATTGCGGTCGCCGCGTTCCTGATCGTCGCTGTCGCGGCCGGCGGCTGGCTCTGGTGGCGGCGCGCGGCGCCTTTGGCGATCGGTTCCCGCGCCTGCCGCGGATGCAATGTCCTGCTCATCACCATCGACACGCTCCGCGCCGATCGCGTGGGTGGGTTCGGCGGCTCCCAACAGCTCACGCCGACGCTGGATCGCCTCGGACGCGAGGGGCTGCGGCTCACGCGCGCGTACGCCAGCGCGCCGCTGACCCTGCCGTCGCATACATCGATGCTCACGGCCGTGTCTCCTCCAGTCCACGGCGTCCGCAACAACAGTCTGTTCCGGCTCGGCGACAAGGCGCCGACGCTAGCGACCGTGCTGAAGTCTGCCGGCTACCGGACCGGCGCGTTCGTCGGCGCGTTCGTCCTCGACGCACGCTTCGGCCTGACCCGCGGCTTCGACGTCTACGACGATCGCTACGGCGAAAAACAGCCGGGCGATCCGGGCGAAGGCGCCGAACGCCGCGCCGCGGAAGTGATCAAACCCGCGACAGCCTGGATTCTGCAGGGCTCAGGGCTCAGGGCTCAGGGCTCACCAAACGGCAGCAGCCAGCCCTCAGCCCTCAGCTCTCAGCCCTTCTTCGCATGGGTGCATCTCTACGATCCCCACGAGCCCTATCGCGCGCCGGAGCCTTACGCGTCGCAGCACGAGCCGTACGACGCCGAGGTCGCGTACACCGACGCGATGGTCGGCACGCTGCTCGCGGACCTGCGCGCCGCCGGCCGGCTCGATCGCACGCTGGTCGTCGTCGCCGCCGATCACGGCGAGAGCCTCGGCGAGCACGGCGAGCGGACGCACGGCGTCTTCGTCTACGACGCGACGATGCGCGTGCCCTGGATTATCTGGACAGGGACAAGGGCTGAGGGCTCAGGGCTCAGGGCTGGCTCCTCGTCGGATGCGCTGGTCCGTCTCATCGACCTCGCGCCGACGGTGCTGGATCTGGTCGGCGTCGACGCGCCGGCGTCGTTCGAAGGATCGTCGATCGTGTCCGGGCAGCGTCCGGCAGCCGGAGCGAAGCGGGATGCGGCCGATCGGACGGCCTACGTCGAGGCGATCGACGCGAACCTCACGCGGAACTGGGCGCCGCTGACCGGGATCGTCGCCGGCGGCTACAAGCTCATCGATCTGCCGGTCCCCGAGCTCTACGATCTGCGGGCGGACCCGCGCGAGACGCGAAACCTCTACGCGGGTGAGCCGGCGCGGGCGCGCACGCTCGAGGCGCTCCTGCGCGGCCTGACGGCGTCGTTCCAGTCGCGCGGCTCAGCTGCCGAAAAAACGACGCTGAGCGCCGACGCGCGGCAGCGGCTGCAGGCGCTCGGCTACGTGACGTCGAGCGCCGTTCCCGGCACCCGTACGTTCACCGACGCCGACGATCCGAAAACGCTGATTGGCCCGGCCGAGGCGCTCAACCGCGCACTGGGGTCGTTCAACGCCGGATCGCGCGCCGAGGGCATGTCGGCCGTCGCCGCGATCATCCGCGCGCATCCGGGGTTCACCACGGCGTCCGAAATCTACGCGTCCATGCAGCGGACCACCGGCGATCTGCCCGGAGCGATCGCGACGCTTGAAGATCTCGTCCGCCGGAATATCGCCGATCAGAGCGTGATGGTCGTCCTGGCCGGCTATCTCCAGGAGCTGGGCGCGCTGGACCGTTCGGCCGGCCTGCTGCGCGCGATTGTCGCAGAGCACCCTGACTACGCCGAGGCGTACAACTCGCTCGGCGTCGTGTATTCCCGCCTGGGCCGCCACGGGGAGGCGCGTCAGGCCTTCAAGAAAGTACTGGATCTCGATCCCACGTCCGCCACCGCGTACGAGAACCTGGGCGTCGATGAACTCGCCACCGGCGAGCTGGACGCTGCCGCGTCGGCGCTGTCGCTCGCCCTCTCGCTCGATCCTCGTCTCGCCGGCGCGCACAACACCATGGCGGCCGTTTACATGCGCCGCGGCCGTCGAGAGGACGCCATCGACGAATGCAAGACGGCGTTGACGGTTGCGCCGGACTCGTTCGACGTCCTCTACAATCTCGGCACAACACTCGCCGACAGCGGCCGGATGGATGAGGCGCGCCCGTACCTCGACTGATTCGTCAGGGAAGCGCCGCCGTCCCGGTACGGCTCTGATATCGCCACGCTGCGGCGACGCCTGGCACGTTGAGCCCTTGCAGCCATCGAGAGGAAGACAGGAGCGGAGGGTGCCGGCCGCATGCCGGCGCGGATCGCCTGACGCGTCGGCGTGATCGGGGAGGACGAGGTGTCGCGGACAAAAAAACGCCGGGCGGGGATCGCACCGCCCGGCGTGGCATTCACGACGTCCGGCGCTGGGCCGGACGTCATTGGCGTCGCTTAGAAATCGAACCGGACGCCGAACTGCAGCGTGCGCGGGTCGAGCGTGGCGATGACCTGGTTGAACGACGACCCGTTGATCAGGTTGAAATTGGTCACTGCGTTCGAGTTGGTGACGTTGAACGCGTCGAACATGCCGGTGACCTTGTAGCGACCGATGCGGAACGCCTTGTCGACGCGGAAGTCGAGGATGGGTACCGTATCCGACCGGTTGTTCTTGATCTCCTGATCGAAGAAGCGGGTGGATCCGGCGTTGGGCAGCGACACGGCGATGACGCGCGAGAACGCATAGCCGCTCTGCGCGCGGAAGTTCGTCGCCACGCCGATGTCGTACTTGAACACGTAGCGGGCGATCGCCCGGCCCTGCCAGTTGGTGCTCTGCTGACGGTTGGTCACCGCCGGGTTCACGTTCTGGAAGTAGCCGACCGTGAGCGGGTCTGAAGCGAGCGGGCTCGTGCTCGCGGTGATCGTGGTCGTGCTGCCGCTGGTGCTGGCGGCCCCGCCGCGCAGCTCGTCGCGCCACTGGTAATCGAAGCTGCTCTGGATGAACAGCCCGCTGCCGAATCGCTTGTTGAACGCGAACTGCAGTGTGTCGTACTTGTACGCGCCGTCCGGCACGTTGTCGATGACATTGCGCACGGGGAGCCCCGCGGGGATGTCCATCAGCGTGTAGCTGGTCCGGCCCGTGATGCCGTTGACGAAGTCCCGCGTGTCGACGGTCACGACTGTAGGAACCGTGAACCTGCCCTCGCGCGCGACGTTGATCGTCGCGAACTCGTTGTGCGTGTTCTTCCGGACGTACGCGACGCGCGCCGACGATTCGCCCCAGAACTGCCGTTCCAGCGACAGGTCGAACTCGTCCGCGTACGGCTTCTTCATGTCGGGATTGACCGTCGTGGACGTTCCACCCGCCGAGCTGACCAGCGCGCCGAGCTCGGACGGACCGTCGTACTTCCTGTTGCCGTTCTGATCGAGGAACTTGAACGTCTTGTAGTTGGCTCCGCCCGGGTTCAGGGGACTGAACGAGTCCGCATAGTTGAAGTAGTAGCGGCCGTAGAAGCCTTTGAGCACCGTATTGCCCTGCCCGGTCACGTCGTAGCTGACGCCCAGGCGCGGGGCCACCGAGTTGCGCGTGAAGATCGTCTGGCCCGGCGTCAACTGCGCCACGAACATCGGCTGGCCGGCGAGCGATCCGCTCGAGGCGGTCAGCACGTCCTTGAGGATCGGGTCGCGTTGGCCGTTCAGGTAAGAAGGCTTCTGGTAGTCCCACCGAAGGCCGCCCGTGATGGTCACCCGACCGCTGGGGTTCCAGCGGTCCTGGGCGTAGCCCGAATAGCGCAGATCACGGTCGTTGGACCCTCTCCAGCTCGTGCCGAGAGTCGAATTCTCTCCGGCGTCGACGAAGCGGATCTCGTTCGACGCACCGTTCAGATCGCGGTACTGAATGGGCCCGGAACGGCCGTCGACCGCGAACTTCGCGATGTCGAGCAGGTACTCGAAACCGACCTTGAGGTCGTGGCTGCCCGCCATGGCCGGGACGTAGTAGGTGGACTGTGCGGTGACCTGCGGCTTCTGCCGACCCAAGTCGAACGCGTCCCACGCGGCGCCGCTCGTGAAGCTGGTGCCCGTGTCGAACCGCGGAGGCTGCACTTTGTAGTCCGCCTTGACGCCAAGCGGGAAGTCGTACCCGAACAGGTTGACCTTGACGTCACTGAAGAGGCGGTTGCTCCACACGCGCGAGTGTTCGCCCTTATAGACCCACGAGACGCTGTCCTGCGGCTGGGCCGCCTCCGGAGAGACGGTCGTCGACAGCCCGCGGTTGGGCTTCTGCTTGCGGCCCCACTGGAAGTAGCCGACGACGGTGTCTTTCTGCGAGACCTTCCAGGTTTCCTTCGTCACGTAGTTGTCGAAGACGCCGAGGTCGGTCGCTATCGCCCGCGGCACCCCGGAAATCTGCTTGTCGATCTTGAAGTGATTGTAGGCCAGGAAGAACCAGACCTTGTCGGTCTTGATCGGACCGCCGATGTCGGTATGGCCTTCCCAGAACTTGATGTTCGGCTGCCCCGTGTACCCGCGCTTGGTCAGCGCCGCGCTCGTGTTGTCGCCCACGAACGATTCCTGCTGGTACGTGAGGTTGTTGAGCATCTTGAACTTGTTGCCGCCGCTCTTGATCGTGTTCACGACCGCCGAGCCAGGTGTGTTCATCTCGACGTCGCCGCCGGCCGCTGCCACCGCGACTTCTTCATTGGCGAAGAAATCCGCGTAGAAGCCCGCGCCGCCCGTGCCTTCCGTCGTGTCGACGCCGTCGTTCAGCACGCGGTTCTGGCCCCGGATGCCGAAACTCTCGTAGCCGCTCTGCTGGCTCTTGTGGCTGCCGCCCACGTCGAAGCCGGTCATGCGCACGCCCGACGCCTGGCCGAGCACGGCCCAGACATCCGTCGCCGTGGGAACGCCGACCAGCTTGTCGGTCGTGAAGTCGGTGCCGACCTTCGTCGACTGCATGTCGACGACGGGCGACGCGCCGGTGACGGTGACCGACTCCTGCAGTGACGCGACCTGCAGTTGTGCGTCGATCGTCAGAATCTGGCCGAGGCCAAGCACGATGTTCTGGCGCTTGAAGCTCTGAAAACCCGACAACTCGAACGTCAGTTCGTAGGGACCCGACGGCAGCGACGCCATCGAGTACGTCCCGTCGCCCTCGGACACCAGGCTGCGCGTGCCGATGAGCGCCGGCGATTTCGCAGTGATGGTCACGCCAGGCAGCGCACCGCCTTGCGCGTCCTTGACCGTCCCCGTGAGCCGTCCCTGATCGACCTGCGCGGCGGCGACGCTCGCAAACAACCCGAGCGTCATCACCATCATTGTCAGACGTAAACCGCACTTCATAAATTCCTCATTTCGAGAGGCGTTCGCCTCTCTCGCAATGTGGCGCACGCATTCCACCGTTCCGACGAAATCGGACCACGCCCGAGGCAGACCGCGTTTGATGTAGCCGCAGGGTAACACCCGTGAGCGGGCGGCGCAATCGATGGAGCCGCGAAAAATAACAGAAATATCCGCGGATCCAAGGCCTTGGTTTTCACGTCCGGGACAAGAGGGCGCGTCTTCCGAGGCGCGAAGGAGTCGGCGGCGCGCGCCTTTGGATTACTATGGCGTCTCGATGGCCCGGCACCGTTTTTCGGCCGCTGTCCTCACACTGTGCCTGGCGCTGGTGTGGTCCGCACGCGCTCCTACACAGGGTCAGTCTGCCGGCGTCCAGCCGCCGCAAGCCGCGATGCCGGTCGGCGCGCGCGTGTGTGGCTCCTGTCACCAGGACATGCACGCCGAATGGACCGGCGGGCGTCACAGCAAGATGATTCAGCCGGCGACGGCCGCCAGCGTCAAGGGCGATTTCTCCAAGACCCGCCTCACGCTTCGGGGCCAGCCGTTCCAGCTGCGCATCGCCGACGGCGCGTATTTCATCACCGAGTCCAACCTCACCGGCGCGCCGCGCGAACACCGGGTGGAGTACACGCTCGGCAGCCGGCGCATTCAGCACTACCTCACGACGATCGAGCGCGGGCGCATCATCGTCTTGACGCCCAGCTGGGACGTCGAGCGGCGGACCTGGTTCGACAACATGGAGATCGTCCGGCCGGATGAAAACGATCAGACGCCGGTGCAGCAGTGGAACAAGAACTGCGTCGGCTGTCATGTCAGCCACCAGGACAACAACTACCGTCCGGCCACTCAGACCTACGCCACCGAGTGGAGCGACTTCGGCACGTCGTGCGAACGGTGCCATGGTCCGGGCAGCGCACACGTCGAGAAATACCGAAGCGGCGGCGGCCGTCCCACCGGCGGCGACTCCGCGATCGTGCGGCCGACACGCCTCGATCCGACGACGAGCAGCATGATCTGCGCGCAGTGCCACTCGCTGCGGGAAGTGATCGGGCCCGGCTACGGCGCGGGCGGGAATTACTTCGATTACTTCCAGCCGATACTCGAATACGGCCCGCGCAAGGAATCGGACCCGACCTACTGGGCCGACGGGCGTCCGCGCCGTTTTTCGAACGACGCGATAGGACTCTGGCAGAGCCAGTGCTTCCTCCGCGGCGGCGCGACATGCACGAGCTGCCATCGCGACCCGCACCTGCCAGATATCGACAAGAATCCCCAGCTGGGCGCCGCCAGCGACGCCTTGTGCACCGGCTGCCACGCGTCGATCGGCGCCGCGGTGACGACCCATACGCGCCACCTCGCCGGCAGCGCCGGAAGCTCCTGCGTCGAATGCCACATGCCCAGGACGGTGCTGAGCATCAAGGCCCGCATCCGCGATCATTCGATGAGCCTACCCACACCGGAAAACACGGTGCGCTTCGCGATTCCCAACGCCTGCACCGAGTGCCACACGGACCGAACCGCGTCGTGGGCGGTCGACGTCCTCGCGAAATGGCGCCCCGGCGGACGCCGCGCCGCGGTGGTCGACCGGGCCGAGGCGTTCAGCGGCGGGCGGGCCGGCCGGCCGGAAGCGCTTGATCGCCTGCTCGCGATCGCCGCCGACGACGCGCAAGGTCCGCTGGTGCGGGCCAACGCGGTCGGCTACCTGGCGAACTATCCGGACAGGCGCGCGCTCGAGGCGCTCGTCGCGGCGGCGACAGCGGCGCATCCCGCGATCCGCTCCGCGGCGCTCTCGGGGCTCGGCGTCGTCGCAGGAGGGAACGCGGTTGGCCGATCGACGCTGCTCGCCGCGCTCGACGATCCGGCGCGCGCGGTCCGCATGGCGGCGCTCAAAGGACTGATCAGCCGGGGCGGTGGCCCGCCCGAGGGGGAAGACGCGCGCCGCTTCCACCGCGCCGCCCTCGAGTTCGCGGCGCGCGCACGGAGGTACGAAGACGACGCCGCGATGCAGCGCGATGCCGGCCTCGTCCGGCTGCTGGCCGGCGATCTCGCTCCGGCCGCCGACGCCTTGCAGATCGCCCTCGGCCTGGAAGCCGATCGCCCGTCGGTCAGGTTCCTGCTGGGGATGGTGCGGGTCGGGCAGCGCCGCCTCGACGAGGCGGCGACGCTGTTCAGGCAGGTCGGCGCGTCGGACCCGTCCTACGACGCAGCGCAGGCGCAGCTTCACAAGCTGCAGGCACAGCGATAACACACCGCCCGCCCGCCGGTTGCAGCGTCTCTGGGTTCTCTAGTTGCGGCGGCTCTCGACCTGTTTGAGGGCCTCGTCGATCAGCTTCTCGTTGTCCGCCTTGGAGAGGTTGCGCTGGATGATCTTCGAGGCGATCATCACGGCGAGGTCCACCGCCTCACGGCGGATCTGATCCAGCGCCCGGCTCGTCTCGAGCTGGATCTGCCGCTGGGCGTTGGCAAGCAGCTTGTCGGCCTCGGCCTTGGCGCGCTGCCGGACTTCCTCCCTCAGCCGCTCTGCGTCACGCCGCGTTTCCTCCAGGATCGTCGCCGCTTCCGCGTGCGCGCTCTGGAGCTTCGCCGCGTACTCCTTGAGTTTCGCGTCCGCTTCGTCGCGATCCCGCTTGGCGTCGGCCAAGGCACGATGGATGAATTCCTCGCGTTGCTGCAGCAGCGCCAGCACCGGCCCCCAGGCGAACTTGCCGAGCACGATGACGACGATCACGAAAATCCCGAGCGTCCAGATCGCGTTGCCCAGATCCCCGGCGAACGGGCTGAGAGCAGCCGCTTCCTCGGCGGCGTGGATCGGGAGCGCGTTCACCGCGAGAATGGCAACGACAAGCAGCTTCTTCATGGAGTCTCGCCTCGAATGGTCGTGAGTCCGGGGACGCGGGCGCAACGCCCGCATCCCCGGCGCCTTCTGCTACGCCTTCAGGACCGCCATCATGCCGACGACGACGGCGAACAGCGTCGCGCCTTCGATCATGGCCGCGGTGATGATCATCGCCGTCGATATCTGGCCGGCCGCGGCAGGCTGCCGCGCCATCGACTCGACCGCCGACCCGCCGATCCGGCCGATGCCGGAGGCGCCGCCCATGATGGCGAGGCCCGCGCCGATCGCGCCGCCGAGCCACGCCGCACCCTGGCTCGTCAGAAACGTCGCGCGCTCGGCGGCCCTGGCCGCCTCCTGCGCGAACGCCACCGAGGGCATCGCCAGCATGGCGAGTCCGACTGCCGAGCACCCAAGAGCCAATCGCAGAATCTGTTTCCGATCCATCGTTGCTTCCCTTCGTCTATCCACCGCCCGGGGAGCGGCAGCCTGTCCTATCGCCATCGCAGTCACGCCTCACGGCCCGCATCCGCCCCGAACCTTTGCGGGCATGGCGACTTCACGTTCTACGTTCTACGTTCTTCGTTCTTCGTTCTACGTTCGTTCAATGAGCCGCCGCTTCGTGGCCCTCATGGTGCCCGGCGTGATGATCGTCGTGGTGCAGCACGACCGACATGCCGATGAAGAGCGTCGTCAAGAATGTAAAGATGAAGGCCTGCAGGAAGGCCACGAACAGCTCGAGAAAGTTAATCGCGACGCTGCCCGACACCACGAGCAGACCGACCCCGAGGCCAAGGCCGGTGCTCTTCGCGCCGGCGGCCATGATGAAGGACAGCAGGACCGCCAGCAGAATGTGCCCGGCGATCATGTTGGCGAAAAGTCGGACGGCGAGCGCGAACACTTTCGCGATTAACCCGATGATCTCGACCGGGACGAGAAGCGGCGCCATCCAGATCGGACCGGGGCAGAAATGCGCGAGGTACGCCTTGCCGCCGAGTCGAACCCCGTTGACGACCATCATCAGCATGGTCACGAGGGCCAGCGTCGCGGTCATCCAGATGTTGCCCGTGGCTGTGCCGCCGAGATGGGTGCCGAAGAGGTTTGACACGACGGGAATCGGCAGCAGGCCGAGGATATTGACGGTCAGCACGAAGAAAAAGACGCTCCAGATGTACTTGATGAAGCGGTCGGTGTGGCCGTGCAGCGCCGGCTCCGCGACTTCCTTCCGGAGGTACTCGCACACCGCCTCGAGCCCGTTCGCGGCCCCGGTGGGCACCATCGCGTCGACGCCGCTCCTGCCGCGCCGGCGCTTCACCAGCATCGGCACCAACGCGACCAGCAGCAGGCCGGCCAGGACGATCATCGCGATCTGATCCGAGAAAATCGTGATCGTGCCGTTGGGCGTGAGCGGACCCACATGGGCCGGCCGCTCGATCAGCGGATGCTGGACCACGTGTTCCAGCGGGCTCTCGGGCTCGGCCGCGTGCGGCGGTTCGGCGGGGGTCGCTTGTGCGCTCATAGAATCGCCAGTTTCACTTCAAGTGGAAGCAGGGCCACGTACGCCGTCCCGATCCAGAACAGCAGCGGCTGCCGCGCAATTTCTCCGCTGAGCGCCGCCGCCGCACCCAGGACGACGACCACAGCCAGCCGGACCACCATCGCCAGGAAGCCCCGCTGCATCCGGGCCTCGGGTGTTTCCGCGCCGACCACGGTCAGCAGGCAGCCGGACAGCGCCGCTGACAGCAGACTGATCGCGCAGCCGGCGGCCATCGCGACGACAGCCTCCGCTCCGGCCAGACGACGGGTCGGCAGCCACCCTACCGCGCACAGCCCGAGGACGATCGCGACGGCCAGACTCAGGAAGCGCGCATAGCGCCTGCCCCTCGACGTCGTCGTCACGCGATTAGTCTCCGTTGCCGGTGCGCCCCTTCGGACCGCGGCCTTCGTCACTCGCGGCTTGGTCCTCGCTTTTCGCTTCGCGGACCGCCTCGAGTGATTCCCTCACGAGATTGTAGAGGCCTCCGACGAGGCCCATGACGACGCCGGCCAGCATTCCCCAGGGCTGCGTCCCGAACCGGCGATCGATCCAGTAACCGACGAGGGCAAGGCCGGCCGTCGCGCCAGCGAGTTCGAGCCCGACCCCGGAGTACCGGACCCAGCTGGGAAAGCGCCGATCAGCCGACATGACGCTCTCCGCGGCCCACGACTATATCGTACCTTGTGAAAAAGTTCACCAGCTTCACCTGTGGCCACGAACGACACGACAACGCGAAAAATACAACGGATCCTTCGGCTTCGTGTCTTTCGCGGATTTCGTGCGCTTCGTGGGATACGGCGTCAACGGACGGCGGCCGAAATACCGGCGACGCCGAGCGTCCGCGCCGACGCGTCCGCCAGCTCGAACAGCAGCCTCGGGTAGACGCCCAGCACCAGCGTCGCGGCCACCGCCACGCCCAGCACAATGGCCAGCGCGGGGCTCGTCACCGGCGCGGAACCGACCGTGTCCTTCTTCAGATACATGAACACCACGATCCGCACGTAGTAGTAGAGCGAGATCGCGCTGTTGAGGACGCCGATGACCGCCAGCCCGTA
>JAYVYV010000009.1:0-5708 GCA_043783985.1 Acidobacteriota bacterium
ACCCAGCCGTCTGGATTGCCCGCGGCGCCCGGGTAGGTGGGGTTGAAGGAAGCCTTGAAGCCGTGCCGGTTCGACTCGGTCAGTTTGAGCTCGTGAATAAAATGATCGATCGCCGGCAGCACAATCTCCGGGGCGAACGGCAGGGACGCCGCCACGGCCCACGGGGCGAGCGTCCCATCGTCGGGTCCGTCCGGCACGCCGCGCCCCACGTAGTCGAAGAACTGGCGCTCGATTCCGTTCACGGTGATGGTGCCCGGACCGGGACCGTCGCTCGCAGTCAGCCCCCAGCACTGCCCGTAGTGCGCGAACTTGCGCGGGTTGTCGATGGCGTACGCGCGTTGGATATGCGTTGCGCGCCGACTGTTCTCGAAATAGTCGCTGTCCTTTGCGCGCATGAACGCGTCCTGGATTCCACGAAAGTCGATCCAGATGTGGGAGAGCTGATGCGTGAACAACGGACCCGCGTACAGATAGTCGAATCCGTAACTGTGTTTCCATTCGTACGTCGAAGCCCACGCGGCGTAGCTGCGCTCCGGCAGCGGGTGCGTGGGTGAGCCGAGCCCGAGGACATACAGGACCAGCGCCTCGTCGTAACCCTCCCAACGCCATTGCAGAAACCCGCTCTCGGGTTTCCACCCGTGCGTAACCGTCGCGCCACCGTTCTGCGCCCACGGCCAGTCAGCGCGTCGATAGAGCGCGTCGGCGAGGGACCGTAGTTCCTGTTCCTCAGGCGTTTCCGCGTCAAAGTAGGCGCCTGCCGTCAACGCACCGGCGAGGAGAAGGGCGGAGTCGACAGTCGACAGTTCGCATTGCCACACGCGCCGGCCTGTCCGCATGTCGAGATAGTGATAGTAGAAGCCGCGGTAGCCGGTGGCATCCGCGTCGGGACCGTGCGGGCTGTTCCACAAGAATCGCAGTGCGGCGAGGATGATCTCGACCGCCGCCGCGCGCGTGATGAAGCGGCGCTCGACGGCGACGGGATACGCCGCCAGGGCGAGTCCGGTGGCGGCAATGCTGGCGGGCCAATCGGGGGCGGTCTTATCGCGCACCAATCCATTGAGCGGGTTGGTTTCGTGTACAAAGTAGCTGAAGCTGTCGCGCTGAAGCGATTCCAGGTCGACTTCGACTCGGTCGTCTGCTCGTGTCACGCTGTTGCCCTTTTGCGCTTCACCCCAAGCGCACGGTCGACCATGGTCTGGGCCTCCTCCACGATGCGTCCCAGATGATCCTCACCACGAAAGCTCTCCGCGTAGATCTTGTAGATGTTTTCGGTCCCCGACGGACGCGCGGCGAACCATCCGTTCTTGGTCATCACCTTCAGACCACCGAGAGGCGCGTTATTGCCTGGCGCGCGATCGAGCACAAGCTGGATCTGCTCGCCGGCGAGCTCGGTGTGACGGAACTGCCGCGGCGACAGCCTCGCCAGCGTTGCCTTTTGTTCCGGCGTCGCCGCCACTTCGACACGGCGCTCGACAGGCTCGCCCAGTTCCCGGGTCAGCTTCCGATACCCTTCGCCCGGATCCCGGCCCGTGCGCACGGTGATCTCCGCTGCCAGCAACGCCGGCACGATGCCATCCTTGTCGGTCGTCCACACCCGGCCGTCGAGCCGGAGGCAGGAGGCCCCCGCGCTCTCTTCGCCCGCGAAACCGAGCGAGCCGTCGAGCAACCCGTCGACAAACCACTTGAACCCGACCGGAGCTTCGTAGAGTCGCCGACCGAGCTTCGCGGCCACGCGATCGATCAATTGGCTGCTGACGACCGTCTTGCCCACCGCGGCATGCTTGGACCAACGCGGGCGATGCCGGTACAGGTACGCGACTGCCACCGCGAGATAGTGATTCGCCGGGAGCAGTCCCGAGCTCGGCGTGACGATTCCGTGACGGTCGTGGTCGGTGTCGCACCCGAACGCGACGTCGAAGTGATCTTTGAGACCGATCAGCGTCTGCATCGCCGATGGCGAGGACGGGTCCATGCGGATACGACCGTCCCAGTCAACGGTCATGAACCGAAACGTCGGGTCGACCGCGTCGTTGACGACGCTGAGGTTCAAGCCGTAGCGCTGCGCGATCGGCGCCCAGTAGTGGACACCGGCGCCGCCGAGCGGGTCGACGCCGATGCGGATGCCGCTGCCACGGATGACGTCCATGTCGATGACATGGCGAAGATCACTGACGTAGGCGCGCAGGAAGTCGTACCGGTGGGTTGTGGACGCGCGAAGCGCTTTCGACAGCGGCGTGCGCCGCACACCCTTGAGCTTGTGTTCGAGCAGTCTGTTCGCGGTGGCTTCGATCCAGCCCGTGACTGCGGCGTCCGCCGGCCCACCGTTCGGCGGGTTGTACTTGAAGCCGCCGTCGTCCGGTGGGTTGTGCGAGGGCGTGACGACGATGCCGTCCGCGAGCCCTGCGGTCCGGCCGCGGTTGTATTTCAGAATCGCGTGCGACACGGCGGGAGTCGGCGTGTAGTCGTCACCCCGCGCGATCATGACCTCGACGTCATTGGCGGCCAGCACCTCCAGCGCGCTGGCATAGGCGGGCGCGGACAGCGCGTGCGTGTCGACGCCGAGAAACAACGGGCCATTGATGCGCCGTCGTCTTCGGTACCGGCAAATCGCGTGACTGATCGCGAGCACGTGCCATTCATTGAAGCTTCGCTCCAGGGCGGAGCCGCGATGCCCCGACGTGCCGAACACCACCCGTTGCGAGGCGATCGACGGATCGGGAATGTCGGAGTAGTAGGCCGTAACGAGGCGGGGAATGTTGGCTAGCAGTGCCGCCGGAACCGGCTTGCCTGCCAGCGGACTGATGTTCATGGCAGGCGTTGCGCTCGCGAAGGGATCGTCGCCCGTTCGCGCAAGCGCTGAGCGAGACGACACGCGAGCTCCTTGCCGCGTCGCTTTCTTCGTCTGCCGTCGGCGACGCGTCCCGGCGCGTCACGCTCCGTGAAAGGCTCGGCATCGCCGATGGAAAGGCTGAACCGCGACCCTGACGTCAACAGAAGGAGCTTACTCCCCGACCACGCGAAGTAACTGCTGCTCGTCAAATGGTTTCGCCAGAAACACAGCGCCTATCGACGTCGCCTCCGCACGCATCATCGGATCGTCCCACCCAGACATGACGACGATAGGCATCCTCGCATCGCTGGAACGAGCCTGAATCGCCAGTTGAAGCCCGTTATACGCTCCCAGGCGGACATCGACGATCAGGACGTCGCGGCGGCTGCCCAGACGCAGTTTGGCTGTGGCGAACTCGGCGGCAGTTTCGACGGCGTAGCCTGCCGCGGTCAGCCACTGGGCGATCAGCGCCGTCAGGCTCGTGTCGTCGTCCACAATCAGTGCGCTTTTCATACGATCCTCTTGTGCAAGCGCGACGCGATTAGGTGACCGCGCGAAACATCCGACCGCTCGGGGAATCGCCGCACGTGGTGCCCTCGGCGGCTGCGCTGTTCAGCCGGTCCACACGTCGGTCCGAGATGCGTGGAGCGTGGCGCCCGTTTGTCGCGGTTGACGCGGTTGACGCGACACGTTCGTGCAGCATCACACCTCCCGCCACGCCGCATCATAGGAGAAGCGCTCAATCGTCAGATGTTCAAAACGGTACAGGGCGGTCACCGCCCGAAGATGCGGAGCGCAGGCTGAACGAACGGAGACCGGCCGTGGGTGATGTCCGGATTTCGTCCGTGTTGTGCACGGGAGCGCAGCTCGGCGACTGAGGCAGGATGAGCCAATGAATTGGCTCATCCAGCGCCGATTGTCATTGATAATGAAGACGGAAAAAGAAGCGGCCACGAGTTGGCGGAACGTAAGCTCCCTGCGCCTGCGAGAAAGTCCGGAACGTCTCGAGGCCGTCGAACGCACCGTCGACGAACGCTAGCGAGGAGACCGAACATGAAACGAATAGTGATGATCGGCGCCGTCGCCGGACTGGCGATGATTGCATTGCTGATGGCCCAGACGCGTTCCTTCGAGAAATTCACGATCGAAGGCCAGCCGATCGACAAGCGCCGCCCGGAACTGGATACCGATCATCCGGTGTTTCCGGGGCAGACGCATGCTCCTTATCACAAGACGACGGACGTCGCTGTCACAACCATCGCCAGCGGCCTGGACAACCCCTGGGCGGTCGCGCTCTTGCCGAGCGGACGTTTTCTCATCACGGAGAAGCCGGGCCGCCTCCGCATCCTCAACAAGGACGGTTCGTCCTTGCATACCGTCACCGAGAATATGCCGCCGGTGTATTTCCGAGGACAGGCTGGGCTCCTCGACGTCGCGCTGGATCGGAACTTCGCGAGCAACCACAGAATCTTCTTCGTCTACATGCGCATCATTGATGCCGGCAATTGCGTCCAAGCTGTCGACAGTGCCACGTTGGATGAGGACGCGGGCACGCTGTCGAATGCGCGCACCATCTTTCAGGGCACTCCGTTCACCAACAGAGCGGTGAGCCAGACCGGTTCTCGCATCGCCATCGATCCAAAGGACGGCAACCTGTTCGTCGCTCTTGGCGACCGATCCACCGGCGATCCCATTCCGATGCAGGCGCAGCAACCCGACAAGTACCTGGGCAAAGTCATCCACATCACACCCGAAGGGAAGCCGGCGTCGGGCAATCCGGCGCTTGGCCTGCCGGAAGTCTGGTCGATGGGCCATCGAACACCGCAGGGTTTGACCTTCGCGCCCGATGGACGGCTGTGGGAGGTTGAACATGGTCCACGCGGTGGCGATGAGCTGAATCTCATCGAGAAGGGGAAGAACTACGGTTGGCCGGTGGTCGTGCACGGCATCAACTATCCTGGCACGAAGATCGGCGACGCCATTGTCGAGAAGCAGGGGCTGGAGCAGCCGCGGTACTACTGGGATCCGGTCATCGCGCCCTCCGGCTTGGTCTTCTATCGGGGCGACCTCTTCCCGCAGTGGAAGACCAGCGTGCTGGTGGGTGGCCTGGCCGGCCAGGCGATCTTCCGTTTGGAGTTGGACAAGAACGATAAGGTGGTCAACGAGGAACCGCTGCTGACGGATCTCAACCAGCGGATTCGCGACGTGCGCGTCTTTCAGGACGGCGCTGTCTATGTGCTGACCGACGGGGCTGGCGGCAGGCTGCTGAAGCTGACGCCGAATAGCTCTCAAACGCGCCAATGAGGAACATCCAGCAACGGCATGGATCCCGCTTGGTTGACGCGGATGCAGTCCGGCGACGGCCAGCGCCGCCGCCGTCGCTGTCGCGGTCGCATCCCGCGCGATCGGAGCCTTCGTTTCTGAAAGCTTCGTCGAGTGAGGGCTTGCCAGCGAATTACTTCCTGAGTGCGGCCGTCCAGTTGAGGAGCACGGTCACTGGCGGCGCTACTGCCCCGGGCCGCGGCTCACCACAAGTCTTCACGCGCCGGAGTCTGGCGCCGGCGACGCGCCGGTGGTCGAACCGCGTTTGACATCGGCACAGGTCTGGCCTGTAATTCGGTTCGGCTTGCGAATATATGTTCGAGATACGAACCCGGCCGCATCTGTCTGAGAATCGCGCCGTCCTGCACAGCTGGTGCGTTCAAACGGCGTGGCACGCCCCCACGGTCGTCGGCGGAGAAGGCGCAACGTTCTGGGACGATCGCGGCCGCACCTACCTTGACATGAGCAGCCTGGCGGAGTGCATGAACCTCGGCCATCAGCACCCGGCCGTCGTGCAGGCGATTCGCCGCCAGGCGGAGACGCTCTGCTTCACGAC
>JAYVYV010000010.1:0-5699 GCA_043783985.1 Acidobacteriota bacterium
TTGGTGTTGCCGGGCGTGACGTCGATGCGGTACGGACTCGACGCTTCGGCGCTGCGCGAGATGACCAGGAGCGCGGACAGGCCGTGACGGAGATAGGCCGGGCCGAACGCGACGGCCAGCGCGGCGATGGCGGCGATCGCGGCCAGCGCGCCGGCGTGACGCTGGACCGAGGTGCGCTCGACCGCGCGTCCATGATCGAGCGCGCGGCACTGTTCGATCGCCTGTTCGACCAGCTTGTCGACCAGACGCGGCGAATGCGCCGCCGATCCGCCGCCGGCCGTTGCTTCGACGGCGCTGATGATCGCCGCCTCGAGCGTCGGGTCGCACTCTTCGAGATACATCGCGACCTGCGCGTCGGTGACGCGCCGCCGCAGCGGCCACACCAGGCCGTAGAGCAGCAGGCCCACGAACACCGCGAGGATCACGATGCGGAAGGTGATGATCGCCGGCGCGCTGAACCGGAACGACTCGAGCCCGGACGCCGAGAGCAGGAGCGCCAGCGCCGTGCCGGCGACGACCACGACCGCGCCGCGCAGCGCGAGCCGGCCCCGCCAGCGGTTCCGCACACGACGAATGACGTCGATCAGCTCGGTGCGTGGGTCCATGTGCGCGCTCCCTGACCGGACAGGCCTGAAGGCCCGCGCTACACGTCTGGCAGCGCGATCCTCGAGGGCTGTCTGGGATACGAGAAGATTACAGGAACTTCTCTCTGCGCGACAGATGGTTCGAGACCGCCGTCTCCGCCGCCAGCAGCAGCAGCCCCGTCAGCAGCAGGTACCACCAGAGGCTTTGGCGCCGCTCGGACTCCTCCCGCGTCATTTCTGGAGACTCCACCGGCCGCGCCGTGGTGGGCGTAGCATGTCCGGTGACCGCTGCGACCAGCTCGCGGGGGTCGATGGAGGCCAGATCCGACTCGGCCGGGTCGAGGTTGACCGCGATCGCCTCCGGACGGCCTCCCGCGGCGCCGGCGGGCCGGATCTCGTAGACGCCCTGCTCGTTCAGCTCGAGCAGGCCCTCGTTGCCTTCACCGGCGCCGGATTGCGAGATGCGCTCTCCCGACGGCGTCACGACGATGCGATCCGAGTGATCGCCGCGTCCCTTGGCGCGCGCGGTCAGATCGAGCACCTGGCCCACCGTGAGCCACGACGTGGGCGGCTCGTAATGCGCCAGATACCGGACCATCTGGTGCACCAGCGGCAGGAATACCGGCTTGAGCGCGATGTCGGTCCACGAATCGTCGAGCGTGGAGGTCCAGACGATCGCGCGGCCGCCACCGATTCTTTTCTCCGCCGCCGCCACCGCCCCGTCGTCGAACCGCGCGAGGACCCGATCGGCCGGCGCGGTCTGGAGTGCGCGGTAGCGGAACACGTGCGCGGCGGAGAAGTCGCCGCTGCGCGGCGCCGTGAAGACTTCGAACACCGGGTGGCTGTAATCCAGGTAGCCGAGCGATCCGCTGCGTCCGACCGTGCGATCGACGGTCGCGCCGAAACGGCCGGGCAGCAGCTCCGCCTCCCCCTGCGGCCAGGTCGCGCGATCGCCGCTGACGACGAGCAGCCCGCCGCCGCGCTCGAGGAACGTCTTCAGGGCGCCGCCGCCCCCCGCGGGCGGGAACACCGTGTCGTTCAGGATGACGACCGCGTGCTTGTCGAGCGCGGCCGGCGTCAGGCGCGCCGCAGACGTCACGTCCACCCGGAACACGGGCGTCGTGCCGATCGCCAGCGCTTTCGCCAGGAACAGGCTCGACGCCGCCCGGTCCCCGCTGTCGACGATCACGAGCGATACGGGCTCGCTGGGCGCGAGGACGAAATGGAACGTGTTGTCGGCCGGCATCGGGTCCGGGGCGGCGCGGACGGCGCCGCGCACGTTCGGGCTCGACAGCGTGAACGGCGTGAACGACACGGAGCCGGAGGCGTGCGCTGCCACGGTCGCCTTCTCCGTCTGGATCTCGTGGCCGTCGATCGTCAGCGTCACGGGCACGTCCTTCAGCGCGCCATCCCCCTTGTTGCTGAGGCCGGCGGTCACCGTCAGCCGCTCCTGGCCGGAGAACGACGAGCGCGAAAAGGCAACCGACGGCACGGCGAGGTTGACGGTGCCCGGCGACGCGACCGAGAGGGTGCTGATCGTCATGCCCTCCGGGAAGCGGACGTCCTCCGAGCCGCCCCAGCCGCTGCGCTGGAAATCGCTGATCAGCACCGCTTCGCGCCGCTTGATCGGCGACCGGCCGAGGATGCTCTCCGCGAGCTTCAACGCCGGGCCGTAGCGCGTGGCTCCGGAGCCGACCTTCGCCGCCGTGATCGCGGACTCGAGCCGCGTGCGGTCCGAGGTCGCGCGCATGTTCTCTTCGGCGTTCTTGTCGAACAGCACGAAGGTCGCGCGATCGTCGGCGCCGAGCCCGCGCACCACCCCGCGCGCGGCGTCCTGTGCGCGGGTCCAGTGGTCGCCGTAGCCCATGCTCGCCGACCGGTCGAGCAGGATGACGATCTCGCGCGCGCCGCCCCCCGCCGCCATGGCGACCGTGCCGCGGCGCATGAACGGACGCGCGAACGCGGCCACGACGAGGGCGATCGCGGCCGCACGCATCAGGAGCAGCGCCCAGTGGCGGATGCGCCGCCGACGGACCGACTGGTATGGAATCCGGCGCACGAACATCAGCGACGGGAACGCGATGACGCGCTTCTTCTCGCGCTGGATCAGGTGAATCAGCACCGGGATCGCGATCGCGCCAAGGCCGGCGAGAAAGAGAGGCGTGAGGAACGACATCAGGCCGGCCTCGCGTCGCGCAGGCCTTCGGGCCTGCTCACGGCTGGCGGGCAGCCCTGAAGGGCTGCGCGACGAGCGCCGTACGTCACCGCACCCTCATCAACCGCTCGCGCGCGGAGAGATAGCTGAAGAGGGCGCGGTCGAGCGGTTGTGCGGTGTCGATCAGCGTGTAGTCGATCCGGTGCTCGGCGAACTTCGCGGCCAGCGACGCGATGTGCGCCTGGATCATCGCGCGGTATTCCTGCGCGAGCGACTGCGGGACGACCGGGATCTGCTCGCCCGTCTCGAGGTCCTGGAAGCTCGATGCCTCGTCGTACCCGAAGTCGATTTCGGCGGGGTCGAGGACGTGGAAGACGATGAGATCGTTGCCGAGGAACTTCAGCGGCTTGATCGCTTCGAGGATCGCGTCCGGTTCCTCGTAGAAATCCGAGATGAGCACCAGGATCCCCCGTCGCCGGAAGTGCTCGGCCATCGTGTTCACCGGGACGGTGAGGTTGCCCGGGCGCTTGGCCCGGGCCTTCTCCAGCGCGCTCAGCACGACGTTGAAATGCTTCGCCGACGGCGGAACGTGGCTGACGATTTCGTTGTCGAACGTGATCATGCCGACGCGGTCGCGCTGCCGATGGGCCAGGTAGGCGAGGCAGGCGCCGAGGTAGCAGCCGTACTCGAGCTTCGGGATCCCGCGGCTGGCGAACGCCATCGACCGCGAGATATCGAGGAGAATCGACAGATTGGTGTTCGTGTCGGCCTCGTACTGCTTCACGTAGAAGCGATCGGTCCGCGCGTACAGGCGCCAGTCCACGCGGCGGATGTCGTCTCCCGCCACGTAGCCGCGGTGCTCGGCGAAATCGATCGACGCGCCGAAGAACGGCGCGCGGTGCAGGCCGTTGATGAAACCTTCGACGACGTGCCGCGCCAGCAGCTCGAGATTGCCGACCCGCATCAGGACCTTGGGATCGATGAATCGGGCGCCGGGAATCGCTTGTGACTGCATAGATCTCTTGGAACGCGAAGCCCGCTAAGCCCGCAGAGAAGAGCTGGCTTTGCGCGCTTCGCGGCCTTTGCGTTCCCTACATGCCGCTCTTCGGCACCGGCACCGCCGTCAGCAGCTCGTCGACGATCGAATCGGTCGTGATGCCTTCGGACTCGGCGCGGAAGTTGGTCAGGACGCGGTGCCGCAGGACCGGGTGGGCCAGCGCGCGGATGTCCTCGTAGCTGACGTGGTAGCGGCCGTGGGTCAGCGCCCGCGCCTTCGCGCCGAGCACCAGGTACTGCGCCGCGCGAACGCTGGCGCCGAACGCCACGAACTTCTTCACCGTCTCGGGCGCGTGCGGCGACTTCGGCCGGCTCGTGCGGACGATGCTGAGGGCGTAGCGCACCACGGCGTCGGCGACCGGCACGCGGCGCACCAGCCGCTGGAATGCCACCAGGTCGGCGCCGTTCACCGGCTGCCGGAAGTGGGGGTCGATGATCGTCGTCGTCGCGCGCACCACGTCGAATTCCTCGTCTTCCGGGGGGTGCTCGATGACGATGTGGAACATGAACCGATCCAGCTGCGCCTCGGGCAGCGGGTACGTCCCCTCGAGCTCGATCGGGTTCTGCGTCGCGAAGACGAAGAACGGCTCGACCAGGTCGTAGGTGCGCCCCTGAATCGTGACGCGGTGCTCCTGCATGGCCTCGAGCAGCGCCGACTGCGTCTTGGGCGGCGTGCGATTGATCTCGTCCGCGAGCACGATGTTCGCGAAGATCGGTCCCGGCGCGAACACCATCGACCGCCGGCCGGTCGCGTCCTCCTGGATGATGTCGGTGCCGGTGATGTCGGACGGCATCAGGTCGGGCGTGAACTGGATGCGGTTGAATTTGAGCTCCAGCACCTTCGCGAGGGTCGCGACCAGCAGCGTCTTGGCCAGCCCGGGTACGCCGACGATGAGGCTGTTGCCGCCGACGAAGAGCGAGAGCAGGATCAGCTCGATGACGTCGGCCTGTCCGATGATTCGCTTCTGCAGCTCGGCGATGATCTGCTGCCGGCCGACCTTCATCTTGTCCGCCAGCGCGATGTCGTCGGCTGACTCGAAATCGACAGTGTCCAGAGCCATTAGTGTGTCATCCCGTAAATGATGTAGTTCACGCCGAGTTTATACGCATCGTTCGATTCGTCGATCGGTTTGAGGCCGGTGTCCGACCATTCCCAGAACTCGGAGATGTCGGTGTTGTAGTTGATCATGACGAGGATCCGCTTGGCTGGGTCGTTGTCCTCGTAGATCGCGCGGAAGATTGCGGGCGGCGGATCGTAGTACTGCGGCACGTCGAGCGTCGCGATCTCGAAGAACGAATGGAAGATGGGGTTCGCCAGATCCACGTCGTAGAACCTCGCCTCTGGCAGGGCGCGCAGGATCTGCGACTCGAAGTGCGCCCAGTGCTGGTACCGGAAGTCGTCGACGATCACGAAGCCCCCCTTGTTCAGGTACGTGCGCAGGCCGAGCGCCTCCTGATCCGACAGCGTCCAGCTGCCAGGCTCGCAGAGATACGCGACCGGGTACCTGAACAGCTGCGGATCGTCGAACGTCAGGATGTTCGTCTCGGCCGTGTGCGGGTCGAGCAGGCTCAGCTCGCCCACGATCTTCATGAAGTGCTGCTCGCCGGCCGGGTAGTCGTGCGACCACGGCAGCCGTTGCGAGGCGAAGCCGTAGTCGGGCCCGTAGCGGACCCGCACGAACGTGAAGCGTCCGTCGTACGGGGTGTTGGGTGCGATCGGGATCTGTGCGAAGCGGCCGCCGCCGCCGAACCCGCCGCGGCGCTGCGCGAGCGCGCTCGTGCCGCTCGAGAGAAGACTGACGAGGACGAGCGTGCCGATGATCGGCGCCATCACCACGGTCCGCCTCACGGCTCGTCCTTCTTCGTCTGCAGATCGCGGATCGCCTTGGTCTTCAGCGCGAGCT
>JAYVYV010000011.1:0-5695 GCA_043783985.1 Acidobacteriota bacterium
GGATGATCCATACTCCACGCTGATGCATATCGCCAATGCCCCGTGCTCCTGGGGCGTCCTCGAATTCGATGGAATGGAGCGCAGCGCGCCGTGCGCACAGGTGCTCGACGAGATTTCCGCCACCGGCTACGCCGGAACCGAGCTCGGCGACTGGGGGTTCATGCCCACCGACCCGCACGCGCTCTCGGCCGAGCTCGCCGCGCGCGCCCTCTCCATGCTCGGCGCCTTCGTGCCGGTGCGGCTCGCTGATGCGTCCGCCCACGCGGCGGGCATCGACACGGCGGTCCGGACCGCACGTCTGCTCGCCGCCACCAGCGACGCGCCGCTCGTGGTGCTGGCCGACGATTGCGGCACCGATCCGACGCGGACGGCACGCGCCGGACGCATCATTCGCGACGATAGCCTGTCGGAGGACGCGTGGAGCACCTTCGCGCGCGGATGCGACGCGATCGCGCGCGCGGTGCGCGACGCGACCGGCCTGCGCACCGTCTTCCATCCGCACGGCGCGGGGTTCGTCGAAACGCCGTGGGAGGTCGACGAGCTGATGCGGAGAACCGATCCCGCGCTCGTCGGCCTCTGCCTCGACACCGGTCATCTCATGCTCGGCGGCGGCGATCCGCTCGACATCTACCGCCGCCACGCCGCGCGCGTGTGGCACGTGCACTTCAAGGATTTCGACCCGCGTGTCTTCGAGCGCACGCGCGGCGGCTCCTGGAACTACTTCGAGTCGATGCGGCACGGGATCTTCTGCGAGCTGGGGCGCGGCGCGGTGGACTTTGCCGCCATGCTGCGCGAGCTGCGCGCGCACGGCTACGACGACTGGATCGTCGTGGAGCAGGACGTGCTGCCCGGCATGGGCTCGCCGGCCGAAAGCGCGCGGCGCAATCGCGATTTCCTGCGCGGTCTCGGGGTCTGACTCGCCCGCATGATCGATGACCCGCCGCGACGCGCTCCTCTCGCTCGCTTCCCTCCTCGCCGCGTGTAACCGTACGCGCGGCGGCCGCCGGCGTGTCGCGTTCGTGCTGAAGACGTTCAACAGTCCGTTTTTCCTCGACATGCGCCGCGGCGCCGAGGCCGCTGCGGCGCACGCCGGCATCGACCTCGTCGTGCAGTCCGCCGAGCGCGAGATCGACGTCGAACGGCAGATGCAGATCATCGAGAACCTGATCGAGACGCACGTCGACGTCCTGTGCATCTGCCCGTCCGGGTCGAAGGCCATCGTCCCTGCGATCGGCAAGGCCAACCGCGCGGGTATCCCGGTGATCATCGTCGACGACGAGATCGACGAGCGAGCGGCCGCCGAACAGGGCGTCTCGTTCGACACCTACGTCGGTTCGGACAACGTCGAGGGCGGCCGCATCGCGGGCCAGTATCTGGTCGAGGCGAGCGGCGGATCGGCGAGGCTCGCGCTCCTCGAAGGCACTCCGGGCCACCAGACCGGCGATGCGCGCCTCCGCGGATTTCTCGACGTCATCCGCTCCGCCCCGCGCATCGCCGTCGTCGCGTCGCAGACGGCCAACTGGGAGCGCGATCAGGGCTTCACCGTGTTCCGCAACGTGCTGCAGGCGCATCCGGCGATCGACGCGTTGTTTGCCTGCAACGACATGATGGCGCTCGGCGCGGTCGAGGCGATCGAGGCCGCCGGCCGGGGCGGCCGGATCCGCGTCATCGGCTTCGACGCGGTCGACGATGCGCGCACGGCGATCGCCGCGGGCAGGATGGAGGCGTCGGTCGCGCAGTACCCGGAGGAAATGGGCAGGATCGCGATCGAAAGCGCGGTGAAGCGGATCCGCGGCGAGGCGGTGCCGCGCGATCAGCGCACGAAGGTCGGGCTCGTCACACGGGCGAACCTCGACGCTCCGCGTTGACGAGCGCGCGCGATCGACTCAATCCAGCGCGCATCCGCGACTGCTTCGTCGGAGGACAGCCGACATCAGAGGATAGCCGCGATTAGCCGGGGGGGCCTGTGTCGAACGGGTCAACGGAAGATCGGTTCCCGGACGCGCGCTCGCCCGTCTGCGACAGCTCGGCCGACAACAACGTCCACCCGTCGAACGAGCTGCAGCGGTCAAGCTGTTGCAGGACGGCGGCAAGAGCTTCGACGTTCAAGCGGGCCCCGACCGCGGCCACAGCAACGTGAAATCAGGCCACAGCAACGCGAAATCAGGATCGGATGATGGAGTTCTTCATCGAGGCCCTGAAACCGTGAGTTGCAGAGTTGGTGCATTATTGTCGTCGGCGAATTCAGTCCGTGTTCTTCGTGGTCTCAGGCTGGAGTCTGCGACAGGCCGTGTGGCGCGGGCTCGGTTGTATTATGATGTCTCTCGCCGTCAGATAGCGTCATATATGGACAAACACACCGTCAGCTTCCGTTTGGACGCCGAAAAGGTGGACACACTCGACACGCTGGCCGAAGCCTTGGATCGCGACCGTAGCTATTTGCTGAACGAAGCCGTGGCGGCGTATCTCGACGCGCAGCAGTGGCACATCGACCAGATCAAGGCCGGGATGCGTCAGGCTGATGCCGGCGATCTCATCGACCACGGGCAGGTCAGGAAGCAGATCAGAGGACTGTCCGGTAAGCGGCGACGGCGGTGAAGGTACAGTGGACGCCGCTGGCGGCCAAGCACCTGGAATCGGCTCACGAATACCTCGCCCACGAAAGCGCAGGCGCGGCCGACAACTCAATCGAACGGATCCTCTCGGCGGTGGAGGTGATGGAGCATCATCCTCGGATGGGCCGCAAGGGTCGCGTGGCCGGGACCAGAGAGCTCGTCATCACCGGCACCCCGTTTGTGGTCGCGTATCGACTCCGCCACGACCAGGTGGAGATTCTTGCGGTCCTCCATGGCGCTCGACGATGGCCCGACTGGTTCTCACCGCAACCTTGACGAACCATCAAGCGCCGTGAAGCTGATCCGCGGCGAGCGGGTGCCGCGCGATCAACGCACCAGGGTTGGGCCGTCACACGAGCGAACGTCGACGCTCCGCGTTGACGAGCGCGCGCGCGATCGACTCAATCCACCGCGCGTCCCCGACCGCTTCGTCGACGCCCGGATCGGCCGGCGCGCCCGACAGCACCGTGTCGCGGAAGTGGTGCAGCTCGTCGCGAAACGCCTCTTCGTAGGACACCGTGTGCTGTTCGACGACCAGCGACGCGCCGTCCATGCGTTCGACCTCGAGCGCCGTGGGCGCGTGCCGGAGGTACGGCGAGGGGAACACGAGCGTCACGCGGCGATCGTTGGCCACCACGCGCACGCGCTCCTCGTAGTGCGCGAGCCCGGGCACGGAAATCCACGTCATCGACACCCGGAGGTCGCCGGCAAAACGCGTGAGCGACGACTGCGCCATGCCGCCGCGCCACACGTGCGCGGACAGCACGTCTTCCGGCTCGCCGACCAGACCGCGCACCAGGTTGATGTCGTGAATGAGGCTGGTGAGCAGGATCACGCTCGCGACGCGCAGCTGCTCCGGCGCGGCGGGGCCGAGCGTGCTCTCCAGCGCGGCGCGGATCGGTTCGGCCGTGGCCTCGCGAGCCGCCGCCGCGTCGAGCTCCGCCTCGCTCATCGTCGCGTTCTCGCGGCGAGGCAGCAGTGCGTGATGCCGCCGGTAGGCGTCCTCGTCGGGATGGAGCACCGTCACCTCGACGAGCCGGACGTCCGCGAGCGTGCGCACCAGATCGCGTGCGCGCTGATACGCGGGATCGAATCGCTTGTGATAGCCGACCTGGACGACGCGCCCGCTCGCGCGCGCGCTGGCGGCCAGCGCCTCGGTTTCCGCGAGGCTGAAGCCGAGCGGCTTTTCGACGAAGACGTGCTTGCCGGCCGCCAGCGCGGCCGTCACAAAGGGCCGATGCGTGCCCGACGCCAGCACGAGCACCGCCTCGACGTCGTCGTGCGCGAGCAGTTCGTGGTAGTCGCGGGTCGTCCGCTCGACGTGGTAGCGCGCGGCGACCATGTCGAGTGTCGCGCGATCGAGATCGGCGAGGCCGGCGATGGCGAACAGGTCCGGCCGCTCGGCGAGCGTCGGCAGGTGCATCATCTGCGCGATGGCGCCGCAGCCGATGACGCCGAGGCGCAGGGGCCGGGTCACTACGCGTGCTTGGGAGGGGCGAAGCTCAGAAAGCGCTTCGGATTTTCGACCATGATCTTCGTGATCGTGGCCGCCTTCACCCCTGCATACCTGAGTTTGGGCAGGAAGACGGTCGACACCGAGGAGTACCCTGCGCCGCCGGCGGCCTTGAACTCGGGGTCCGACGCGAAATCGGACGACAACAGGATGTGATCCTCGTAGCCGGCTTCCAGCACCTTCAGGACGAGGGCGACCTTCTTGGCATCACCCTGCGCCAGACGGTGGCCGACCGTGTCGAACCCCACGAATGCGCCGCGCCTGGCGATCGCTTTGTGCGTTTCGCCCTGCGGATCGTCGGTGATGTCCGACAGATGGCCGATGCAGATGCTCTTCAGATTGCAGCCCGCCTTCTCGAGGATGTCCAGTTGCTCCATCGCGCACGCCTTGCAGCCGTTGTGCGACGTGTGGGTGAACATCGGCAACGCCGTCCGGATCTGGGCCTTGGCCATGACGCTGAACACCTTGCGCTCGTCCTTGGTCATTTCCGGCGAGCTGCCGATTTCACCGAAGGCTCCCCAGCGATACGTCGCCGCGTCTCGCACCAACCCGTCGACGAGCTGTTCCTCGCTCTGCGTCGACACCTCGGACGGATACGTCGTCTGCAGGTAGTAGCCCCCGCTGGCGACGACGTGGACGCCGGCCTTCTCGGCGATCATCTTGAGGTGCTCGTAGTTCGTGCCCATGTCGGCGTGGCCGCCGTCCACGATGAGGCCCACCCCGTCCCTGCCGGCCGCGCGCAGTTCGTCGAGCACCATCTCCGGGTTTTCCAGGACCGATGGCGTCCGGGGCGTGGCTGGCTGCGTGGCGTTCGCCGCGCGCATCTTCTCGTAGAAGATCGCACCAAACGACAAGTGTTCGTGGAAGAGGACATGCCCGTTGCCGATGGCGGAGGGCGGCAGGTCCTTCAGAATGGTCCGGATAATGGCGCCCGCCTGGGGACGCGCCCCGCGGCCGCTTTGCGCGGCTGCCAACAGGGTCGTCCAGGCGCGAGCAGCACCCACGCCTGCTGCGCCCGTAAGGAGCGCGATAGCCCGGCGGCGGCTCAGCTCCCTGGCAGGTTTCATCGTTCACGCCTCCTCTGTACGGAGCGGTTGCAGATCCGCGGGGCGGATTATACGCGAGGCGCGGCACCACCACGGCACAACCGTTTGAATGGTCCGAAAAAAAACCGTCATGACGCGAGTTCAGCCGTTGACATGACCTGGCGGTTGGCCAACACTTCTCCGCTGTCCGAACACGGGTCTGCGACCAGCGAACCGGAGGTGGTTGTGGTCAAACGAGTCACCAATGTCATGGCTGTCGCGATGGCCTGCGGATCAGTCCTGTCCGGCACGGCATGGGCCCAGGCCGCCGGCGGTATCGCCGGAGTCGTCAGGGACGCGTCCGGGGCCGTGTTGCCGGGCGTGACAGTTGAGGCCGCAAGTCCGGCGCTCATCGAGAAAGTTCGTAACGTGGTCACGGACGGTGAAGGCCAGTACAAGATCGTGGATCTGCGGCCCGGGACCTACATCGTGACGTTCACCCTTCCGGGATTCAGCACGTTCAAGCGCGAAGGCATCGAACT
>JAYVYV010000012.1:0-5687 GCA_043783985.1 Acidobacteriota bacterium
GCGGCCGGTCCGCTGCCCGACGGCTGGACGCGCACGTTTCTCCTCCTGGCCGACGGGTTCAGCAAGGAGATGGACATCAACTCAGCCAGCCCAGACGCAGTCGAGCCGCTGCCGTTCCACGCGATGACCTCGTATCCCTATCGTGCACCGGAGCACTATCCCGACACGCCGGAATATCGACGGTACCGGGCGATGTACAACACGCGCGTGGTACCCAGAACCTTGCCGTCGATCGATTCAGTCGTGTCAAAGTAGTGTCGACGTGATCCGTTATTCCGCTGCGGCGTGCCAGACCGACATGCCCAATCCCCTGGACCGGCGTCAGATGCGCGCCAGCACTGACCGGATGCTGAGCATGATCGATTCGGCGGTTGCGGGTAGCGCGCCGTTTCTGCCCGTGCGACTCGTCGTGTTTCCGGAGTTCGCCCACGCCGCGCCGGTTTTCCAGACCGTGCAGGAGCTGCTTCAGAAGCTCACGGTGCCGATCCCGAACGAGCACACCGAACGACTGACCGCGAAGGCGCGCGAACATGACGTGTACATCCAGAGCGGCTCGATGCTCGAGGAAGATCCCCGATGGCCCGGCGTGGTCTTCAACACCACGTGCTTCATCGGGCCGGACGGCATCCTGTCGAAATACCGGAAGGTGAACACCTGGATTCCCTACGAAGTGCACAGCAGCCCGCACGATCTGCCGGGCTACGACGAGCCGCTGTTTCCGGTCGTCGACACGCCGATCGGCCGCATCGGCTGTGCCATCTGCTATGACTGGCTTTTTCCAGAGGCGATCCGTCAACTGGCGGCGAACGGCGCCGAGGTGCTCGTGCGTGTGTCGGCCTACATGGATCCGTGGGGCGCCACCGAGCCCATGAACTGGTGGACGGTCATCAATCGCGCGCGCGCCATCGAGAACATGGCGTACGTGGTCGCCGCGAATCAGGGCGCCAGCCTGCGGCACTACCCGCCGTACTCGTGGCCGGGCGGCTCGCAGGTGGTCGATTTCGACGGCCGACTCCTCGCGAACGCATCGCCTGGTCCGGGCGAACGTATCGTCGTCGCGCCCATTGACGTGTCCGCGCTGCGCCACGAGCGGGCGACCAGAACCGGCCATCATCTGCTGGCGCACCTGCGGACAGAAGCGTACGAGGTCTATCGACGCCAGGGATATCCGCCGCGGCTGGCGCCCGATAGGCCGATCTCGTACGAGGAGAACGTGCGGCGAATCGGGGCCGCGAAATCGGCTGGTGTGGGTAAGGACGGAATGCCTGAGTGATCGACGAGCGTTCCAGGAACCGGGTTCGACCGATGTCACAGCTTGAAAATGTGAGCAGAAGGAGGCCGTCATGCGCCGTACGCCAGTGGTCGGATTTGTTCTGGTTCTCGCCGGCGCGGTGATCGTCGCCCAGCAGCCGGCGGCGCCGCGCGACCCGACGCGCGAACTGGCGATGAGCGTGGCCGACGGCTTCACCCTCGCCGCGGTCGGCGACAACATCATTGCCCGGCCGGTGTCTCAGACGCCGGGGTTTGCGCCGGTCGGCAAACTCATTCATGACGCCGACGCGGCGTTCGGCAACTTCGAAGGGACCGCGATCGATCTGTCCCGCACGCCCGCCGTGCCGCAGGCCGAGTTCGGCGGCGTCTGGATCATCGGTGCGCCGTCGGTGACCAAGGATCTGAAGGACATCGGGTTCGACGTCATGTCGCGCGCGAACAACCACGCGACCGACTGGGGGCTCGAAGGCATGCGGCAGACCAGCCGCGCGCTCGACGAGGCGGGCATCGTGCACGCCGGCGTCGGCGAGCACCGGGCCGCCGCGCGAGCTGCGCGCTACTTCGACACCGACAAGGGCCGCGTCGCGCTCATCTCCCTCGCGTCCACCTTTACACCGCTCTCCCGATCGGCGCCGCCGGCCGGCCAGGCGCCGGGGCGTCCCGGCGTCAACGCGCTGCGCACGACGCGGTCGTCGCTCGTGACAGTCGAGGAATTGCGCGCGCTGCGCAAGATTCGAGACCAGCAGCCGGCCGGCTCGGTCCGCGTGCCGGAGCAGGAGCCGTCCGACGAGCTCGAGCTGTTCGGCGTCCGCTACAAGACGGCCGACCACCGGGGCTTCACCTACACGATGGACCCGATCGACGAGCGCGAGATCCTCAAGAGCGTTCGCGCCGCGAAGCAGCTGTCCGACTTCGTCATCGTCACGATTCACGCGCACGAGCCTGGGAACTGGAGCCAGGAGCCGGCCGACTTCCTGCCAACACTCGCGCATGCCGTGATCGATGCGGGCGCGGACGAGTTCATCGGCCATGGACCGCACCAGCTCCGTGGCATCGAGGTGTACCAGGGCAAGCCGATCTTCTACAGCCTCGGCGACTTCATCTTCCAGCTCGATCTGCTCGAACCGGTCGCGAACGATCTCTACGAGCAGTACAAGATGGACCCGGCGGCGGCGACCGACGCGGAGTTCAACGCGATGTGGAATCGGCTGACCTTCACCGGCGACGTCTGGTATCAGAGCGTCGTCACGACAAGCCGCTTCGAGAAAGGGCGGCTGGCCGAGGTCCGGCTGCAGCCGATTGACCTGGGCTACACCGCGCGCGGCGCCGATCGCGGCGTCCCGCGGCTGGCGACACCGGAGGTCGCCAGGACGATCCTCGAACGACTGCAACGCCTGTCGCAGCCGTTCGGCACCCGTATCGCGATCGAGCAGGGGGTCGGCGTGATCCGGCCCGCGACCGGACCAGCGAGCGACGCGCGTAAGTAGGAGCGACTTTGGTCGGCCCCGGGCGTGCTTGCTTGCAGATTTCTGATCAGAGTGAGATCGTGTCGTCGCGGAAGATGTGCTGACAGTGTTCGGTTGTTGGTTCACCCTTTCGCGTCGCGGACCACGCCGCTGAAGCGCGGCCAGGAATGATTCGTCATTCCGCCGGAGTCAAGTATGGCTGGCATGGTCCACGGTGATGACGATTTTTCCTTTGGCCCGCCCTTCTCCAAGATGCCGGAGTGCTTCAGGAACTTCACTGAGCGGATAGGTTCGATCGATCACGGGAACGAGCGTGCCGGCCTGACACAGCTCCGTCACGTAGACCAGATCTTTTCGATTGCGGCGAACCACCAGAACGCGCAGGTTCCTGTTCCTCGCTCTCCTGAGCCAGGGTCCCAGGAGCAAGATCTGAAGGAAGGTCGCCACGGAACCGCCCACTGCGTAGTACCGTCCTCCAGGTCTGAGCGCCCGTGCGTAGGCGAACACGGAACGATAGGCGACGAGATCCAGGATCAGATCGTACTGTCGCCCATTCCTGGTGAAGTCTTCCTGGGCGTAGTCGATGACATGGTCTGCACCCAGCGAGCGCATGAAGTCGAGCTTCTCGGTGTTGTCCACCCCCGTCACTTCCGCCCCGTATGATTTGGCGAGCTGGATTGCGAACGTGCCGGCACCGCCGCCGGCGCCATTGATCAAGACGCTCTGGCCTGATTGAACCTGCCCTCGATCGCGGATCCCCTGCAGGGCTATCACGGCCGCCTGTGGGATGGAAGCCGCCTCCTCGAAGGTCATCGTCGGCGGTTTCAAGGCCCAGTCTTTTCCACGCGTGCAGACGTACTCGGCAAAACCTCCGCTGTAGCTCTCCATCTCCCCGAATACTTCATCGCCTGGCTGGAAATCGCTGTGGTCTTTGCCCGCCGCTTCGACCCGCCCCGCAACGTCAGAGCCCAGAATTTGATGACTCGGTTTTCGAAGCCCGTTCATGCGGGCGTACAAAGGTTTTCCTACCAGCCCTTCCCAGTCCGATCGATTCACGGACACCGCGTGAACCTTGATCAGGATCTCGTTATCGGCAGGAACGGGCTTTGCTACCTCTTTGAGCTGAAGCACGTCCGGTGAGCCGTACGTGGTATAGGCAATCGCTTTCAGAAATGACCTCCCGGCTTACTTGTCGTCGCGTTTACCCGCGAACGCGTCTGACGCGCGTATAGGACCAAACCCGGATGGGCTCCTAAAACGGCCGGCCGGCGCCGCGGCGGAGCACGGTGACCTGATCCGCGGCGACATCGTCAAATCGTTCGCGCGTGCCGTTGGGCCACCGCACGCTGACACCCCGGACGGCCGTCTCCTTGCCGAGCCCGACATGGACGCGCGGATCGTTGCTCGAGAGATAGCTGTACGCCGCGCGCACGTCCCGCCTCACCACCCGCGATCCGATCGTCATCGTCACGTCCGCGCCGAGCGCGTCGCGACCATGCTCGTCCAGCACACGCAACAGCGTCCAGTGGCCGCGCTCTTTCACCACGTTGTGGAGCACATACGGTTTCTCGTCGCGGTTCGAGACGACGATGTCGATCGCGCCGTCGTTGTCGAGGTCACCGAAGGCCGCCGCCCGGCTCGTGCCAATCAAGAGCGCCCGGGTGCCTCCGCGCGGCGTCACTTCTTGAAACTGCGGTCCAGGCATCCCGCGGAACAGCAGGTTCGGCTCGGCGTACGAGTCGGACGAGAAGAGCTCCGACTGCCTCCCGACGCGGCCGTTCGCCTCGAAGAGATCCAATAGTCCATCGTTGTCGAAGTCGAGCATCGCCGCGCCGAAGCGCGTGAACGGCCGGCTGATCGCCCGAAGACCCACCGCGACCGTGTCGTCGCGGAAGAACGCCGTGTCGTTGCGGTAGAACGAGTCCGACTCCCCGTCGAGGTTCACGACCAGCAGATCCAGCTTGCCGTCGCCGTCCACGTCGGCCAGGTGGGTGCCCATTCCCGCCTTCGGCTTCCCGTCGAGATCGACCGCGACCCCCCACGTCAGCGCCGCGTCCTCGAAGCGGCCGCCCCCGCGATTCATCCACAGTTGATTCGGCGTGCCGTCGTTGGCGACGAAAACGTCGATTCGGCCGTCACCGTCCACGTCGCCGGCGACGACCCCGAGGCCGTTGCCGACCGCGGAGCGCAACCCGGCGCGATCGGTGACGTCGGTGAACGTGCCGTTGCCGTTGTTGTGATAGAGCCGGTTCGGCTCGCCATTGCGCGCGTAGAAGGTCGTCGGGATCTTCGTGCGCGGGTCGAGGTAGCGCCCGACATACAGATCGAGACGGCCGTCGTTATCGTAGTCGCCCCACGACGCCACCGTCGTGCAGCAGTCGGCGCCGAGCCCGGACGCCGCCGTCACGTCGGTGAACGTGCCGTTGCCGTTGTTGTGAACGAGCTGGTTGTGGGTGAACGTCCGGCTGACGAACAGGTCCTTGAAGCCGTCGTTGTCGTAATCGGCGAACACGCCGACGCTGACCCCGTCGAGGCCGCCCAGTCCCGACCGCGCGGTGATGTCTTCGAACGTGCCGTCGCCGCGGTTGCGCAGCAGGCGCGAGGCGACGCCGTCGGGGATGAACAGATCGTAGAAGCCGTCGTTGTCGACGTCGGCCGCCGAGATGCCGCCCGGGCCGTAGCGAATCATGCCGAACCGCATCGGCTGGTTCACGAACGCCGGGTAGAACTGGTTGACGAAGTCAACGCCCGCCGCGTGGGCGACGTTCTCGAACTGCGGCCGCGTCGCGATGACGCGCTCGCCGTCGACGAGAGACGCCGACGCCAGGCGCAGCCCCTGCGGCGTGCGATCGAAGGCGACGCGGAACCGGGCCCGGTCGACGCCGGCCTGGGACTCGCCTTTCGGGGTGCCGATGACTTCCCACCGCACTGTCGCGACCAGCCGCGCGC
>JAYVYV010000013.1:0-16141 GCA_043783985.1 Acidobacteriota bacterium
TGGTCGAACTCGATCACGCGCTCCGCAAACTGCGTCTCTCCGGCATGGCGGCCGTCCTTGAAACCCGATTGCGCCACGCCCAGACCGAGAAACTCACACCGATCGACCTCGTCTCCACGCTGGTGTCCGACGAGCTCCTCCGCCGACAGGACCGGCTCCTCGAGCGCCGCCACAAACAGGCCGGCTTCCGCGATCCCGACCGTTCGCTCGATAGCTTTGACTTCGATTTCAACAAGAAGATGAATCGCGCCCTCATCCACGACCTCGCCACCGGTCGCTTCATCGCGCAACGCGAAGATGCGCTCTTTCTCGGACCACCAGGAACGGGCAAGAGCCACTTGGCCCAAGCCATCGGTCGCGCGGTCATCCAGCAGGGCTATCGCGTCGTCTACCGCGAAGCGCACACGCTCCTCGAAGAGATCACCGACGCCACCCTCGATGGCACGCGCAAGGTCTACCTCGCCGATCTCGCGGCCGTGCCGCTCCTCATCATCGACGACCTCGGCATGCGCAAGCTCCCGCACACCGCGGCTGAAGACCTCTTGGAAGTCGTCATGCGCCGCTACGAGCGCGCGTCCACCCTGCTGACCTCCAACAGACCGGTGGACGATTGGGGGAAGCTGCTGGGTGACACCGCCGCCGTGACGGCTCTACTCGATCGCCTGCTCCACCACGCGCACGTACTCAAATGTGGACCGCGCAGCTGGCGCACCAAAGTCCATACCGACTTGCGCACGGAGGATGGCACGAAGTAAAACCTCACCAGTCTCGGCCGTCGATGAAATGTCGGTTTTGCGGTGTCCACTAATTGTCGGTTTTGACCTGTTCGCCGAGGAGGGCTGGTCACGAGCGAAAGGAGTTCCTGCGAATGGAGAGAGACGCGCCCACGCCTGACATCTTCGAGGCAGTCGTCGCGGCCTTCGCCGAAACGCTGATTCGGAGCTATCGAGAACGGTGGAATCGCGGTGGCATCGAACCGGGCGTCAAGCAGACGACTGTGGTCGCAACGGCATCACCGTGAGATATACACGACGAACGCCAGGAACAGGCGATTGAGGGTAGGGCGTTCCCGCACCCGGAAGCGCAGCGATGATCCGGAGCGCTTGCTCGACTTCCTCGGTAAACACGTCGGTGTGGTCACGATTGGCCCACCACCAGGCTTTCTCCCGCCGAACGTGCTCTTGCGCAGTGGCCGTGAAGCGAAGGCGTCGATTCTTCAACGCGAGCGAAGTTCGCGAAGGACGACTTCCGCGTCGAAGAGCCGTCCGGCCTTGACGTCCTCGTCCGAATCCTTGAGAGCCTGATGGAGCGCGGCTCGGTCGTCCTCGTCGAGCCATTCCCCGGGATCGAGTGGCAACAGTTCGACCACCGTTCCTTCGGGCAGATCGGTCGGCTCGGCAATCGTCAACGAATGATGGTGCGCAAATGATTGGAAGGGTTGGATTTGACGAATATCTTACTATGAGCAATTGACACTCATAAAAGATGCTTGACATGAACTAAATGTCGTTTTAAATTTTTCTGGTGATGTCTTCAAGGAGGATTGACATGGCGATTGTTCGTTGGGATCCCTTCCGTGAGGTCGCGCAGCTCCAGGACCGACTGAGCCGGGCCGTCGGCGACACCTACGGCCGCACCAGCACAGACGACGGCTTCATGACGACGGGCGAATGGGTGCCGCCGGTGGACATTTACGCTGACGGCGATCAGGAGCTCGTGCTCAAGGCCGAGCTCCCCGAGATGACGCTCGAGGATATCGACGTCACCGTCGACAACGGCGCGCTGACCATCAAGGGCGAGAAGAAGTTCGCGAAAGAGTTCAAACACGATCAGGTCCATCGGATCGAGCGCCGCTACGGCACGTTCAGTCGATCGTTCTCGCTGCCGCAGACGGTGGATCCCCATAAGGTCGCGGCCGAGTACAAACACGGCGTGCTGACGGTTCGTCTTCCGTTGCGTGAGGAAGCCAAACCGCGGCAGATCAAAGTAGACGTCACCGCGTAAAGAAACGGGCAGTGGGGTGAATCGTTTCGTAACGATGGATACCGCGAAATGCGGACAAGGAGGACCAGACATGCTCAGCAGGACAGGCGTTCGCTTTGCCTGCGCGGTTGCTCTTGTCGCCGGAATGTCGATGGCGACAGCGTTCGCGCAGACCCCCGACAAACGTACGTTGTTCACGTTCAGCGGGCCGGTGTCGCTTCCAGGCGTCACTTTGCCGGCAGGCCAGTATCTGTTCCGCCTCGCCGATCCAATGACGAGCGGCAAAGTCGTCCAGGTATTGAGCGCTGACGGGACCACGCCGTACGGAATGTTTTTTTCGTTCCCGGCCGAGCGCCTCGAGGCGGCGTTCCACCCGGAAGTCCGGTTCATGGAAACGGCCAAGGACGTGCCTGCCGCGATCAAGACCTGGTGGTATCCGGGCGAACGAACCGGTTACGAATTCATTTACCCGAAGGACCAGGCGAGAAAACTCGCCCAGGGCGCCTCGCATCCGGTCCTGACCACACAGGCGCAGACGACGACCGCCGAACAGACGAACACGTCGGATCTGGCGAGGGTGTCGTCGACCGGACCGGACACGAACGTAAGCGACAGCAGGCCGGCGGCGGCGACGCCGACCGGCACGACGCAAGAAGGCACGATCGCCTCATCCTCGATCGCCGTCCAGAGCACGCCCGCGTCGGGCGCAGCGCAGATCAGCGGAGCCTCGTCATCGGCAAAGCTTGTGGCGACCACGGCGAGGGCCACGCGGCCAGCGCGGACGCACCTGCCCAGGACCGCCGGGGACGTGCCGGCGATCGCACTGGCCGGCGTGTTCTCCATTCTCGCGGCCGCGTCGCTGTATCTCTGGCGGAACCGGACGCCGCAGGCACGGTGAGGGTGAACACATGATGCCGGGACCGGTTGCGGGCGCCGTCGCACGTTCGGCGCCCGCCGGTTCCATCTGATTCGATCGGGTTCGCCATGACTCCGCGCGCGGGACTGACCCTCGTCACGGCCTTCGTCACGGCCTTCGTCACGACCATCGTCGCCACCCTCGCGGCGGTTCCCGCGGCACGCTCTCGAGCGCCGCAATCGCCGGACGCGGCCGGCCGGCAGCCGTTGTTTTCCACGCGGTCGGATCTGGTGGTCCTCCACGTTTCCGTCAAGGACAAAAAGGGCGGGTACGTCTCCGGCCTCACGCAGGAGGCGTTCAGCGTCTTCGAGGATCAACGAGCGCAGCCCATTCGGTTCTTCTTGAGCCAGGATGCGCCGGTGACCGTGGGCCTGCTGCTCGACAGCAGCGGCAGTATGCGGCCGAACCGTCCGTTGGTGATTGCTGCGGCGGCGGCGTTCGCCGAAACGAGCAATCCGCAGGACGAAATATTCGCGCTCGGGTTCAACGATGACGTCAGCGCCGTCTTGCCGGGCACGGAGCCGTTCACGGGTGAAGCGGAGACGCTGCGTCGTGCGCTCGCCAATTCGATCGTCATGCGCGGACGGACGGCCTTGTTCGACGCGCTGTCGGCGGGCCTGGATTACCTGGCGCGTGGCACCCACGAGCGCAAGGTCCTCCTCGTCGTGAGCGACGGCGGCGACAATGCCAGCCGTGCGTCGGCCAGCGAGATCCTCCGAAGAACGCAGGCCTCGAACGTCGTCGTCTACACGGTGGGTCTGGTGGACGAGCTGGAGCGCGACGCCAATCCAAAGATCTTGAAACAGCTCGCACGCGCGACCGGCGGGGAGGCGTTCGAGCCGCACAACGTGCAGGACGTGACCGAGGTGTTACGTCATGTCGCGCGGGACGTTCGCCACAGCTACACGCTCGGCTACGTTCCTACCAATCCGGAGCACGACGGAGCGTTCCGCGGCATCCGTGTGGTGGTGCGGCCGCCGGGCAAGGGGGGAGTCGTCGTACGAACGCGAGCCGGCTATCTGGCCGGACGAGCGGGCGAACGGGAGCGGCCATGAAAATCAGGTGGCCGCGGATGGGGCTCCAGTGGCTCCAGTGGACGCTCTTCGTGGTGGGAATCGCGTCGCTCGCATGGTGCGCCATGGTGGTCGCAGAAGCACGACGGTTCCAGGCGCAACAACACGGAGCGCTCGAGCGCATTGCGCATTCGGCCACGCACGTCGACGGCAGCAACCCACCGACGTCCCCGACACCCGTCGTCCCCGGCGTGATCGGGGAGCTGTCGGTGCCGCGAGTCAAGCTGTCCGCGGTCGTGGTCGAAGGCGATGACGAGCGCACCCTCAGAATCGCTGTCGGGCACCTTCCGGATACGCCGCTTCCATGGCAGACAGGGAACAGCGCGTTGGCCGGCCATCGCGACACGTTCTTTCGCGCACTCGAGCGCGTCCAGGCCGGCGATGAAATCCGCCTGGCAACCGCGCACGGAGCGTTCCGGTATCGCGTGGCGCGAACGCTTGTCGTTCAGCCCGACGATCTGTCGGTGCTCGAGCCGTTGGCTGAACCCAGCCTGACGCTCATCACCTGCTTTCCGTTCTCGTATGTGGGCCACGCGCCTCGTCGCTTCATCGTGCAGGCGAACCGGCTCTGATCGCAGTCCGGCATCGCGCCCCGACCAATAAATCCTGAGAAAGCCGAGCAATTTAGGGCGGGGGTCCTGTGCTGTTTCGCACACCCCTGGCAGCAGCCGAAGCGTAGGATAGAAGAGCTGGAGCCAACATGCTGTACGAATTCATCGACCTCAATCGCGACGAAATCATCCGTCGCTGCCGGGCGAAGGTGGCCAAGCGGTCGTCTCCGCCTCCGACCCCCGAGGAGATCGATCACGGCGTCCCGTTGTTTCTCGAGCAACTGATCCATGCGCTGAAGCGCGGCGTCGCGTCGAGCGCGGAGATCAGCGACGCGGCGCGCCTGCACGGGCAGGAGCTGCTGCGTCAAGGATTCACCGTCTCGCAGGTCGTTCACGACTACGGCGACGTGTGCCAGTCGATCACCGAACTGGCCGTGGAAACGAACGCGCCGATCAGAACCAAAGATTTCCGCGTGCTGAACGGATGCCTGGACAACGCGATCGCGGGCGCGGTCACCGAATTCGGGCGCGCCCAGAAATTGATGCCCGCCCAGGAGGAGGTGCGTGCGGAGGTCGAGGCGGGGGGATTCTTCGCCCATGAACTGCGCAACCTGCTGAATACGGCGCTCATTGCGTTCGAGGTGGTGAAGACCGGGAATGTGGGCGTAACGGGAAGTACGGGGCTGGTGCTCCACCGGAGCCTGCTCGGCGCGTGCGATCTCGTGGCGCGTTCGCTTGCCGGGATTCGACTCACGCAAGGCGTCCAGCACCCCGAGCGGTTGCTGGTCTCTGACTTCATCGCAGAACTGACCGAGGGCGCCACGTTGGCAGCCACCGCTCAAGGCATCTCGCTGAAGGTGTTGCCGGTCGAGGAGGGGATCACGATCGAGGTGGACAGGCAAGTCCTCGCGGCGGTGCTGATGAACGTGCTGCAGAACGCGTTCAAATTCACTCGACCCCGAACCACGGTGACGATGCGGGTCACCGCGACCGCCGAGCGCGTGCTGGTACAGGTTGAAGACGAATGCGGCGGTCTTCCCGGAGGCGATATCAACGACCTGTTCCGCCCATTCGAGCAGCGGAGCGTGAATCGAACCGGCTTGGGCCTTGGTCTCGCCTTCAGCCGCCTGGCGACCGAGGTCAACCACGGACGGCTCTATGCGGTCGACGTTCCTGATGTGGGCTGCGTGTTTACCGTCGACCTGCCGCGTTGTGCGGTTCCTGCCCTCGCGAACGGGTAGTGTCGCACGAGACACTACCTCGCGAACGGATAAGGCTGGCTCGTTCGATTCGAACAATGCTATCGTGATGCCGCCGGCCGGCCCTGGTCGGCATCAGACCATGCCTGCTGTGCAACCCGTTCTCATCGTCGATGACGATGCCGCCGTTCGGCGGATGATGACCCGATTCTTCGGGTTCGACGGATTCACGGTGATCGAAGCCGACAACGGGCAGGCCGCGCTCGCGTACCTGCGCGGCGGCGGCGATGCGAGCGTGATCCTGCTCGACCTGCGGATGCCCGTGATGGACGGCTGGGCATTTCGGCGGGAGCAGCAGAACGATCCGTCGTTCGCGCATATTCCGGTGATCGTCCTCTCCGGCGCGGACACGGAGCGGTTTCATGAAATCGAAGCGGCCGCCACGTTCCACAAGCCCGCCGACATGTCGGAATTGCTCAGCTGCGTGCGTCGGCTCTGCGAAAACCCTGGACCGCCCGCGCAGGAATCCTGAGAGAGGTCGGCGTCAGCCGTCGGACCGGCAACTCGATCCGTCAGACATCCGGCGGCGAAGGCGCGGCATCCGTCCCGTGCGCGTGGACCGTCGCGGGCTCGCCCGGGGTGAAGGCGACCTTGGCGTAGGCCAGACGGCGCGCCTCGACGGTCGCGCGTTGATCGTCGGCCCGCCGCGCCAGGCGCACGTAGTCGGCCTCGCGCAGGGCCGGGATCGAGCGCGCGATGGTCTGCAAGGCGGCCCACAGTGCCCGCTTTCCGTCGATGCCGACGGCGAGGGCCTCGAGTCGTTCGAAGGTCCGCAATCCGCCATCCGACCGATCGTCGAGCGCCAGTTTCAACTCCGCGGTCTTCTCGCCGATCCACCCGACCGCACGCCGCGCGCGGCTCGGCGAGATGTCGACGGCGTGCATCAGCCGGACGAGCTCATCCCGGTCTTCCTCGATCCTGGGCCGCAGCTGCGTCGCAAACAGCGCGATCGCCGCGTCCGTGTGTGGCACGAGTGTCTCGAGAAGCTCGAGCGCGGCCTGGGCGCCGGCAAGATGGTCGTTGAGATAGGTGGCGAGATACTCATCCGATTTCGGCATGGCGCGGACGAACGTTGCAATCGGGATTCCGGGCTCCGGGGAACAGCAGTCTGCCAAGCTAGTCCAGCGGTGTAGACAAGGCACATAAGCTGCAGCAGAGGAATGCGTGGCGGCACTCCGGCGCGTTGCGTCCGCGGATGAGTTGGTTGGCGTCTCCGCACCGGGTGTGCCGTCCGATTCTTCGACTCGCGAGTCGGGTTTCAAGACAACCCGCCAACTCGACCGTGTCCGTCCGGGCCCTGAGTGTTCGTTCGTCAGCGAGAGCGATGTTGTTGTTTCGAACCTGGAGTACGATCAGATGTGCAGCGATTCTACCGCGTGTGCGATACCGACCTGGTTACCACGTCATCGGCGATGTTTCTTGAAAGGGCCCGATGAAACACGCACTCGTGGTAGATGACGATCCGAGCCTGTCGAAGTTGGTCGTCGAGTGGATGTCCGCAGCCGGCTACGCCGTCGAAAGCGCCGCCAACTTTGCCGCAGCCAAACTGAAAATCAATCCACGGCTGGACGTGCTCATCGTGGACGTCCGTCTTGAAGCCTTCAACGGCCTGCAGCTGGCGATTCAGGCACGTTCCATGGGCCCCACGATGCGGATCGTCGTGATGTCCGGATGGGACGACGCGGTGGTGCGAGTCGAGGCGAATTCAATCGGCGCTGTTTTTTTGTCGAAGCCCTTTGACGAACAGCAGCTGCTCCGCGTGATCGGCGGGTAGGATCCTCGAGACGACCCGTCAGCATGTGTTGCCGGTGGAGCTCGCGTCGAGGCGAGAACACCGCGCGGGGATCGGCGGTACGCGGCACCCAGGTGTATAACGTGCACGGTCATGCCGACAGGCCGCGTTGCAGCCCTATACGACATTCACGGCAACCTTCCCGCGCTCGAGGCGGTGCTTCAGGACGTGCGGGACGCCGGCGTGGACCGCGTCGTGATCGGCGGTGACGTGCTGCCGGGTCCGATGCCGCGAGAGACGCTCGCGTGCCTGCTGAATCTGGACATCCCCGTTCAGTGCATCCGGGGCAACGGCGACCGTGAGGTGATCGCGCCGACAGGCGCCGTGCCGCCGGCGTTTCAGGCGGGCCTGAGCTGGAACGCCGCGCAGCTTCGTCCGGGAGACGAACGGCTGCTCGCGAGCTGGCCGCTGACGCTTCGCGTGCCGATCCGGGGGATAGGCGACGTGTTGTTCTGCCATGCCACGCCGCGCAATGACACGGAAATTTTCACGCGCCAGACGCCCGACGAACCGCTGCTGCCGATCTTCGGAACGCTCGACGTCGCGCTGGCCGTCTGCGGTCATACTCACATGCAGTTCGAACGCACGATCGGCACGGTGCGCGTGGTGAACGCCGGTAGCGTGGGCATGCCCTTCGGAGAACCGGGGGCCTACTGGTTGCTGTTGGGGCCCGACGTGCAACTGCGCCGTACGCCCTACGATCTCGACGAGGCCGCCGATCGTATCCGAGCGACGCAATATCCGCAGGCGGAGGATTTCGCCGCGCGCAACGTGCTCGAGCCGCCGTCGGAGGTGGACATCCTGGCACTGTTCGCCCGGGCGGAGTTGACGTGAAGGCCGCCGCCCTCGTCGCCGTTGCGCTGATCGCGATCGTCGTGGTGTGCGCGGTGTTCGCGATCCGCGGTCTCCGCAAGTTCGTGCGCGCGCTCTGGCCGCATTCCTGAACGCGGTCGTCAGCGTCAGTACCGCGGGACCGTCGGATCCACGAGCAGCGACCACGCGTCGATGCCGCCGCGCAGGTTGAACAGGTTTTCGAACCCGAGGCCCTGGCAGTACTCCGCCGCGGACTGGCTGCGGATGCCGTGATGGCACTGGAAGACGAGCCGTGTGCTCCGGTCGAGCGTGAGCAGGTAGTCGTGATACGCCTGATCGAGCAGGCGCGATCCCTCGATCGCCGCCGTCTCGCGCTCCCATTCGGTGCGGACGTCGACGAGCTCGAACGGCTCGCCGCTGTCGATCAGCGCCTTCAGCTCCGGGGCGGAGAGTTGGTGAATCATGCGTGTTGGTCACCTCCAGGCGCACCCACGCATTCTATCGTGCGTGATAAATCATGTACGCCACGACGATGATGATGAAGAGCAGCACGACTCGGGCCACGCCCATCATGCTCGTGCGGGCGACATGCCGCGTGCCTTTCGGCTTGAAACCGGTGACCGCGGCGACCGCGGTGATGAGGACGGCGACGGCAAGCCAGATGAGCCAGGTCATGATGGCGCACCGTGCAGGATGCGCGCCGGCTCGCTGGCTGCGGCTGAGCCGGGCTCAGGACGGGCGCGGATCGTGCGGCGGGCGCTTGTCGAGCAGGCTGCGCGTGAGCGTCACGAGCTCGTCGAGCCACAACGGCTTGAACCGGACTTCCGCTTCGAGCCCTTCCAGTTCGATCATCGCGGGATCGTCGATGCACGAATCGCCGGTGATGATCGCGACGGGGGTGTGCCGATGCGCGGCCTGAGCGCGCAGGCGGTAGAGAAAGCCGACGCCGTTGACGAACGGCATCCGCAGATCCAGCAGGATGGCGTCGGGCGGCGTGTCCTGGACCGCCTGCAGCCCCACTAGTGGGGACGCCGCCGTGCGCACGTCGTAGCCTTCGAGCGACAGCGCTTTCGCAAACGTCTGCAGCACGGTCTCGTCGTCGTCGACGATGAGGATGCGGGCGGGCGAGTTCATCGGCTGGTTCCCCGAGCGGCGATCAGAAGGTCTTCGAGCTCTTGTTCACGCATCAATGCCGCCGCAGATGTGTCGAAGTACTCGACGATGACGCCTTGACGGTGATGAACGGTCAGTCGGTAGGGCCCGTTCGATTCCACGGCGGTCAGTTCCCATCGTACCATTTCGGGGCCGGCCATGAAAAAGTTGATCACGGCGTGGGTCCCGCAAGCCCGGTGCCCGGCTCAGCTGCACGGTTGTGCACGGGCTTGCGTCGGGACGCTGTCTAGGAACGGAGCAGGCCGATCAGGTTGGTAAGCCGCGGCTTCCGTCGGGGCCGCGGCGATTCGACGAGGCGGGGCGGGGCCCGGGCGATTGGGCGTCCGGGCCGCGCCTGGCGTTAGACTGGCTGCGGTCCGGTGTCCTCCGCCCATTCCTCCTCACCGCTCTGGCTCGTGACGAACGAGCCCCGCGTCAACGAGCTGGTGAGCTATCTCGACGCGATGCGCCGCCGGATCGAGGCCGCTCCGGACCAGACGCACGTCTTCGAGTTCAGCCGCTCGCGGCTCGCCGACGTCCGCACCGACTTCGCGCGGATGATCCGGCACGGCGAGGAGCAGCTGCACAAGGTGTGCGAGTTGCTGTGCGAGACGTTTCTCGAGTCCACCTACACGCTTCAGAGCGTCGTCATCGGCGAGGTCGAGACGACGAAGGAACGCTTCACGCTGGTGAAGAGTCTCTCACCTCGCGATCTGTATTCGCAGACCGATTTGGATCTGGGCACCCGCCAACTGCGCCGTCTCCGGTATCACGACGGCGGCGCGTGGAGTCGCGCCGGTCTCGTCGCCAACGTCGTCGAGTACCAGCCGGCGGGGATGAACCAGTGGGGGATTCATAAATTCATCAGCCGCATCAAGGCCGAGGAACAGATCTGGAACAAGGTGGTCGATTCCATTTTCGGTTTCGACACGCTGGTCAACGCCGACAAGCAGCTGCGGCACCTTGGCGGATTCGTCAAGGACGTGTTCGGCGTGAAAGCGGTGGTGGGCGATCCCGACGCCGTGCGCGCGCTGCACGAGGCGCTGCTCACGCTGCAGTGGCCCGCTTCGGTTCTGGAGAAGCACGGGGTCCCGCTGCTCGACCGGACGTCGCGCCTCGAGTTCATCGAGGTGAAGGACTACATGGCCGAGATGGGGCGCAAGGAGACCGGCTGGGAAGCGATCAAGTCGGTGTTCCGCTGGTGGGACAGCACCATTGAAGTGCAGGTGCAGCCGCTCTGGAACTATCACCAGGAGCGCGAGTACCTCACGCGCGAAAGCCACGCGGGGTTCAAGGAGCGGCGCGAGACGCTGCGCAACCAGGTCGCCGGCGCCCTCCCGCTGTTCGGCTTCTACCGCGATCTGCTGCGGTGGCTGTTTCTCTCGCCCGACGAGCCGTCGCCGACCTTCCAAGCGGTGGAAATCGTCGTTCGGGATTGACGGGATCATCCGCGGGCAGCTGGGGACGACAAACGCCGGCACCGCCGCGCGAGCTGTATTACACTCGGCGCCACATCTATACGGGGAAATCACCATGCGCCTTATTCGATTGTTCGCCGTCGCGTGCGTCGTGTGCTGCGGTGCGGTTTCCGTCCTCGGTCAGTCGGGGGCGACTAGCGGGGAGTGGCGGCACTATGGCGGCGACACCGGCCATACGCGCTATTCGCCGCTCGACCAGATCAACGCCGCGAACTTCAGCACCCTGGAGCTCGCGTGGCGGTTCAAGACCGACAACCTCGGTCCGCGCCCCGAGTTCCAGTTCGAGTCGACGCCGCTCATGATCAAGGGCGTCGTCTACACGACCGCCGGCTCGCGCCGCGCGGTCGTGGCGCTCGACGGCGCGACCGGCGAGATGCTGTGGATGCACAGCGAGAACGAAGGCGCGCGCGGAGCGAACGCGCCGCGGCAGCTCTCCGGGCGCGGGCTCGCCTATTGGGGCGGCACGCCGCCGGGCAACGACGACGCCAGGATCCTCTATGTCACGCCGGGCTACCGGCTCATCGCGCTCAACCCGAAAACCGGCGCGCTCGTGGGGAGCTTCGGCACCAACGGCGTCGTCGATCTCAAGAAAGACGACGACCAGGAGATGGACCTCGTCACGGGTGAGATCGGCCTCCATTCCACGCCGACCGTCGCGCGCAACGTCGTCATCGTCGGTGCGGCCCACAAGACCGGCGGCAATCCCAAGAGCCGCCACAACGAGAAAGGGTACGTCCGCGGCTTCGACGTGCGGACGGGCAAGCGGCTCTGGATCTTCCACACGATTCCGCAGGCCGGCGAGTTCGGCAACGACTCGTGGGAGAAGGACTCGTGGTCCTACACCGGCAACACCGGGGTGTGGGGGCAGATTTCGGCGGATGAAGAGCTCGGTCTCGCGTACCTGCCCGTCGAGTTGCCGACGGGCGACTATTACGGCGGCCACCGCCCGGGCAACGGGTTGTTCGGGGAAAGCCTCGTCGCGGTCGATCTGCAGACCGGCAAGCGGCGCTGGCACTATCAGCTCGTCCACCACGGCATCTGGGACATGGACATCCCGTGCGCGCCGATCCTCGTCGACATCACGGTCAACGGACGCGCGGTGAAGGCGGTCGCGCAGCCCACGAAGCAGGCGTGGCTCTACGTCTTCAACCGCGAGACCGGCGAGCCGATCTGGCCGATCGAAGAGCGGCCCGTGGCCAAGGGCGACGTGCCCGGCGAGTGGTACGCGCCCACGCAGCCGTTCGTCACGAAGCCGCCGGCCTACGATCGCCAGGGCGTGTCGAAGGACGATCTGATCGACTTCACGCCGGAGCTGCGCGCGGAGGCCGAGAAGATCGTCGAGCGCTACAAGATCGGGCCGATCTTCACGCCGCCGGTCGTGAGCCGGATGGACGGCGCGCTGTCGACGCTGACCTCGGGCTTCGCGACCAACTGGCCCGGCGGCTCCTACGATCCGGAGACGCACGTCGCCTACATCTATTCCCAGAGCGGCGCCAGCCCGCTCGGGCTCGTCGCGCCGCCCGAAAACCTGTCGGACATGAATTTCATCCAGGGCGACGCGCGGTCGGGCGCGCGCCGCACGGGGGGATCCGGATCGGCGGCCGGCGGCGGGCGCAGCGGCGATGCCGCAGGGGCCGACAGCGCGGCGCCGGCGGCCGAAGGCGCGGGCGGGGGACTCAGCGTGCGCGGGCTCCCGCTGCTCAAACCGCCGTACGCCCGCATCAGCGCGATCGATCTCGACAAGGGTGCAATCCGCTGGCAGATCGCGCACGGCGAGACGGCGGACAACGTGCGGAACAACCCGGCGCTCAAAGGGCTGACGATTCCGCGCGCGGGAAGAGCCGGTCTGATCGGACCGCTCGTCACGAAGACGCTCGTCATCGCGGGAGAGGGCGGTGTCTTCACGACGCCGTCGGGCCGGCGCGGCGCGATGCTGCGCGCATATGCCAAGTCCGACGGCGCGGAGGTCGGCGCCGTCTACATGCCCGCGCCCGAGAGCGGATCGCCGATGACCTACATGCTCAACGGCAAGCAATACATCGTCATCGCCGTCAGCGGCGGCAATTACAGCGGCGAGTTGCTCGCGTTCAGGCTACCGTAGGAGCACCACCGAGAGGCGTCGCCGACCGGCGGCAATCGACGCGCCGGATTCATCGGGAGCTGTGCCGGAGCCACTGCGTCTCCGGCGCCAGCTCGAACGGGTGCGGGAGGAATACCGAAAGATGCGCGCCGCGCACGACATCGGCGAGCGCGAGGTACTGGAGCTCCCGCTGCGGGCCGCTCTTGGGCCGAATCGTCACGGCGCCGGTCAGGCGACCGATGTCCTGGAACCAGCGCCAGACCGCGCGGCTTTCCTCGCGTGTCGCCGCGGGCAGCAGATCCCAGATCGATTTCGCGATCATCTCGCCACGCGTGAAGCCGGTCAGTTCCATCGCCGTCCGGTTCACGCCGATATGGGCCCCGGCGCGGTCGCTGAGCACCGCGCCAATCGGCGTCCCATCGTCGGTTCTCACCGTGTCCGCTTCCCATCCCGACCCGGCCGCGCGTCCAGGCTGCGTCGAGATGCGCACGGCGACCTCGAGCGCGGCGCGATGCAGCGCTCCCGCCTGCCGCGTGACGAGCGGCCAGCGCGTGATCATCATCAGGATCTGTTCGTGGACGAGGTCGGGGGCGGTCGGCTTCAGCAGAATACGATTGGCCCCGGCCACTTTCGCGCGCGCGATGTAGTGCGGGTGGGCGATCGCCGTGAGGACCAGGATGGGAAGCCGGCGCCACGACGCGTGTGCCCGGACCTCGCGGCAGAGCGCGATCCCGTCCGTTCCCGGCAGGGCGATTTCCGTGACGAGCAGATCAGGCCGACGTGCGCGCAGCAGGCGCAGCGCCTCGTCTCTTCCGGCGGCGACGTCCACCGTGCAGCCCTGCGCACCGAGGGTGCTCCGCGTACATTTCCCGCGTGTCCTGGTCTGAATCGACGAGGATGATGGATGGTATGGCCGAGTGGAAAGATACGCCTGATTCCGCGCCATTCCATTCGCCGAGCCGGGGCATGGGGTTTGCTGTCTTCAGCCTCTTCAGCGATACGGCGGAAAAAAGCGACGTAAACCCCTCACGACGCCTGTCGGGGCGTATGCTTTCCGGACGTTATGCCACGCATTCTGATTGTTGACGACTCCCCGACCATCCGCAAGATGGTCCGCGCATCGTTGCGCGCGCTGGCGTCGTTCGACTTCATCGAGGCGGCCAACGGGCTCGAAGCCATCGAGCAGGTGGCGCTCGGACCTGTCGCGCTCATGATTCTCGACCTCAATATGCCCGATATGCACGGTGTGGACGTGTTGAAGTTCCTCCGGCGCCATCCGAGCTCGCGAGAAGTTCCCGTCGTGGTGCTGACGACCCGAGGCGACGACTCGAGCCGGGAGGCGGCGATCGCCGCCGGGGCAACGCAGTACCTGACCAAGCCGTTCGTGCCGCAGGCGCTGTTGGCGACCGCGCGAGAGTTGCTGGGAGACTCGCCGTCGTGACGCCGGACGGGCCGCCGCGCGACGAGATGGCGTTTCCAGATTTTCTGGACGACTACTTCGCGGAATGCGACGAGCATCTCACGGGCGTCCGCCGGCTGCTCCTCGCGCTGGAGGGATCGGTCGGTCGCGCGGAGATCAACCGCGCGGTCCTCGACGAGCTGTTCCGCCATTTCCACTCGCTCAAGGGGATCTCCGGGATGGTCGAGCTGCGCCCCGCGGAAGATTTGGCGCACCGGCTCGAGGACTACCTGCGCGTGCTGCGCAAGGGCGACGTGATCCTCAGCCCGGACGGGATGGACGCCCTCTTCGACGGCACGCAGACGTTGGAACAAGTGGTGGGCATCCGGCGGTCCGGCGGCACCTTTCCTGCCATTGGTCCCGTCGCCGGGCGGATCGCGCGGCTCGTCGACGCTGCGCCGGCGGCCACGGTCGGCGGGCCGCGGTCCGCGCCCGCCGACATCCCGACGAACCGGTCCGCCGCGGTCGCCCGGTGGCGCTGCAGCTTCTCGCCGTCGGCGGATCTGGTGACCCGCGGCATCCGCGTGGACACCGTTCGCGCCCGCCTCGCGGGAGCCGGCGAGATTCTCGACGCCGCGCCGCGGGTCGCGCCCGATGGCTCGATCGCCTTCGACTTCGTGCTCGCCGGATCGCTGGACGATGCCACGATCGCGGCGTGGGGAACCGACGGGATCGAGGCGGTGCGCATCGCGGACGAGGAGGCGCCGTTGGCCGCCGGGCCGCAGCCGCAGCCGGAGCCACCTTCCGAGGTCGAGGCGATCTCACCAGGCGCGGTGGCCTCGTCGCACTTCGTGCGGGTCGACCTCGCGCGGCTCGACGACCTCATGCGCAACGTCGGCGACCTGGTGATCAGCCGCGCCCGCCTGAGCGACAGGCTCTCGCGCGTCGAGGCGCAACTGCCGGCCGGAGAGTGGCGCGCGATCCAGGAGAACGCGATTGCGTTCGATCGCCAGCTGCGCACGCTGCGTGAAGGCATCATGCGCGTGCGGCTCGTTCCGGTCGGCGAGATTTTCCGTCGCATGCCGTTCGTCGTGCGCGACCTGGCGCGCGAGACGGGCAAGCGCGTGCGCATGGAGCTGCAGGGGCAGAGCACCGAGATCGACAAGTTCCTGATCGAGCGGATGATGGATCCGGTGCTGCACCTCGTGCGCAACGCGGTCAGCCACGGCATCGAGACGGCCGAGGAGCGCCTCGCCGCGGGCAAGCGCCCTGAAGGCACGATCGTGCTCTCGGCGGCGACGGCCGGCGACATCGTCCGCATCGACATCTCCGACGACGGGCGGGGGGTCGATCCGGAGGCGGTGGTGGCGCGGGCGCGCGCGGCCGGCCTGCCGGCGCCGGCCGGCGCGATCGACGGCGCCGCGCTGCTGGCGCTGCTGTGCGCGCCGGGCTTCTCGACCAGGGACGACTCGGATCGCGCGAGCGGCCGCGGCGTCGGCATGAGTGTGGTGCAGGCGGCAGTGGAAGAGCTTTCGGGGACGCTGCGCCTCGAGACGGAGAAGGGGACCGGCACCCGGTTCGTCCTCGAACTGCCGGTGACCCTGGCGATCACCGACGCGCTAATCGCCAAGGTCGGCGGCGAGAC
>JAYVYV010000014.1:0-16099 GCA_043783985.1 Acidobacteriota bacterium
GCTACGAACCAGGAGGTCGCAGGTTCGAGTCCTGCAAGGCGCATTTCCCGCCCGCAGACGCGCTCAGATCGCGGTCCACGTCTGCCCCTCGTGATGTCAATCGGCGCGCCCGCTGCGCGCCTAACTCTGCGGCACGCGCGCGGAGCGGATGGCGTGGCGGATCGCGTCGATCAACGCTTCAGGGTCCCGCATGCCGTCGGTCACAACGACGAAGGGCACGCCGCTCGGCCACGCCGCGCGCTGGAGCGGCGACACGTCGTTCGCCCGCGCGACGATCACGTCGGGGAGCAATGTGGAGATGACCGCGACGGCCTTGTCGACTGAATCCACACGGGCGACCGCAAAGCGCAAGGTGGCCAGCAGCGCCTCGCACATGTCGCCGCTGGCCTCGTCCTCGTCGGCCACGAGGACCAGCGGCGCGAAGCCGGGCTTGTCGCTGGGGCGGCGTCCGCCGCGCGGCTCCCGCCGTCTGTCAGGTCGCTGACGTAGCTCCGGCGTCATTTCGATTCATCCTACGCCAAATCTACTCGCTGAGGCCGAAGACAATTGCGCCGGCGGCCAGGCGAACGGTCCGGGAGCACTGGCGGACGACCACAAGCGCCTCCATGCCCTGATACTATCCGGGGTCGATGTACGAAGAGTCGATGTACGAAGACTGGATGGACGCGGCACTCGGACAGGCGCGACGCGCGCGCGAGGCGGGCGAAGTGCCAATCGGCGCCGTGGTGGCGCTCGACCGTTCGATTATCGGCCGCGGGTTCAACCAGCCGATCTCATCCGGTGATCCGACCGCGCACGCCGAGATCGTGGCGATCCGCGACGCCGCGCGCCACTTGGGGAACTACCGGCTTACCGGCACCGTGCTCTGCGTCACGATCGAGCCGTGCCTGATGTGCGTCGGCGCGCTCGTGCACGCGCGCATCGGGACGCTGGTGTACGGCGCGGCGGAGCCCCGCTCGGGCGCCATCGTCTCGGCGGTGCGCGGAGCGGAACTGCCGGGCCTGAATCATCGTGTCGAGGTGGTCGGCGGCATCCGCGAAGCCGACTGCCGTGAGTTGATGCAGACTTTCTTCAGAGAACGTCGCAGCTCGTCGCGATCATCCTGATGGCCCCCACCTCGAGGCGCCGGTAGGGCCCCTTGACCTCGGTCGGCATCACGCCGGTCGTCCCGACCGGCCGCAGCTCGTCCTTAATCTGAGCCTTTCTCGCGCGGCTCTCGAACGCGATCGTCCGCGGTGTCTGCGTCGAGTAAGTATTGACCTTGAACTGCGGGGTTGGGTCGAAGGCGCGAGCGAGCGTGTATGTGCCGCGCACTTCCACTTTGTGGCCGATGTGCGCTTTCAATCCTCTCGTCGAGGACAGCTTATAGACCGCGCCGGCGGGCACGGCGTGGTGGCCGGTTACCTCGTCGACGTTCCACAGCACGTAGGTGTCGGGCCGCGTTCCGGCCTGTACACAACCGGTTATGGTGACAGGCGTGTCGGTCGCGGCGAGGGCGCCTGACGAACACAGTGCGATCGCGCCGGCGGCAAGGATCAGTTTGCGCATCTCAACCTCGGTCACCGTAGTGCAGTACCGGTTCCAGGTTGGAACGGGCGGATCGGCTCTTTCGGAGCCGCCGCCGAGCGCGGTATACTCATGGGTCCGCTTCACGCTGTCCACCTGACCGGAGAGGTACCGAAGTGGTCGTAACGGGCGCGCCTCGAAAGCGTGTTGTCGGGTAACCGGCACGTGGGTTCGAATCCCACCCTCTCCGCCATTCCCTCGCGTCACTCGGTCGTGTCGGTTCGGGCGGGCTTATAGGGCATCGCGCGATGCGCAGCGCTCATCGCGACTCGGCTCGAATCCCATCCTCTCCGCCATTCCCTCGCGTTCGCCATCCCCCTGTCTACGGCACGCGCGTGAACGTGAACGTCCCGAGCGGCGTGATGCGACCTGACGGCGCGAGCGGTGCGGACACGATCGGCGTGATCGGCGCCGGCGGAGCCGTGACGAGATCCGCCGACAGGAACGTCGCGCCGCTGTCCGTGCCGGCGTCCCACGGCACCAGCTCGATACGCCGCTCGTCAGTCCATTGTCCAGCTTGGAACAGCGGCATCGCCGACACCCCGACGAACCAGTCTGGGCTCGGGGCAATCATCGATACGAGCGTCACCAGCGGATGCGCCTGGCTGATCTCGAATTCCGCGGTGGCCGTGCCCGGTGCGCCGCCGATGGCGCCGCCTGTGAACACGTGCTCCGCGGTGCCGGCGCCGATCGCGGCGCTGATTTCCTGCGCCAGCGTGCTGGTGAAGCCGCGTTCGGCCATGTCCTTGATGCCGGTGGAGGCCAGCGCGCCTTCGCGCCAGAACGTGACGCCTGCGGTATGCGTACCCCCGACCAGCGGCGAAAAGTGAGCCGACGAGGGGAACTCCACCGGATGGCTCCCCGCACTCCAGGTCCCCTGGAACGTCACGCGATACCTGGCAGTGGCCGGCGCCGCGATGGGGGGCGGCGGCATGGGCGCCGGTGCGGCCGGCGGGTCCACCGCCGCGGCGGTCGGGGCCGTCGGCATAGTCGGCTGCGAACACGCGGCCAGTGCAAGAGCCACCGCGGCCGGGAACGTCAGCCATCCAAGTGGTGCGCGCATGACCCTTAGATGCCGAGGCGGCCGCTCGAGGTTCCGATCGAACCGGTCGTTCTAGGGTTCTCGGCGTGCTTGGGCGTACGAAGAGCTGGGCTACGATGACTGGACATGCATCCCCCCACATCCATTGCCGTCATCGTCAACACCCGTGCCGGCACGGCGATGGGGCACCCGCAGATCGAGACCGAGCTCGTCGACCTCTTCCGCGCGGCCGGGCACGACGTCGAGATCGTCGCGCTGCAGGAGGGACAGAGCCCGACGGATGCCGCACGCTCGGCGAGCGCGCGCGCGGCCATCGTGGTCGCCGCCGGCGGCGACGGGACCGTCAGCAGTGTCGTGGCGGGCATCCTCGATTCGCCCGCAGCGCTCGGTGTCCTCCCGCTCGGCACGCTCAATCATTTCGCCAAGGATCTCCACATCCCGCTCGACCTGGAGAAGGCGGTCGCCGTTGTCGCGGCGGGACGCGTCGGACAAGTTGACGTCGGCCAGGTGAACGATTCCGTGTTCGTGAACAACTCGTCCATCGGTATCTATCCGAGCATCGTCGAGGCGCGGGACGCCCTGACGAGTCAGGGACACGGCAAGTGGCTCGCGATGGCGATCGCCACGGCCCGGGTGCTCTGGCGATACCGGGGCGTGACGGTCAGCATCGATGTCGACGGCCGGCGACGGACGTGGCGCACGCCGTTCGTCTTCGTCGGCAACAACGCGTACGCGATCGACGGGCTCCGGCTTGGAGAGCGGGCGAGGCTCGACGAAGGGAAACTGTTCGTGTATCTCGCGCCGCGCCTGCGCGCGCGCCAGCTCCCCCTTCTCCTGGCGAAAGCGCTGATCGGCCGCGCCGGACAGTCCGGCGACTTCGAGATCGTCCCGGCCACCGAGGTGTGGATCGGCACCTGGATGGTCCGGCGCCAGCGCGTGGCCCTCGACGGCGAAGTGAGGAAGATGAATACGCCGCTGCACTACCGGACGCGCGCACACGCGTTGCGTGTCGTCCTGCCCGAAGCCTGATCGATGCGTACCATCGTCCATCTCTCCGACATCCACTTCGGGCGGGTCGATCCGCGTCTCGTCACGCCGCTCGTCCAGGCGATTCGCACGCTCGCGCCGGACCTGGTCGCGGTGTCGGGCGACCTCACGCAGCGCGCGCGCCGGAGCCAGTTCCGACAGGCGCGGGCCTTTCTCGACCAGCTCCCGTTTCCCCTGCTCGTCGTCCCCGGCAATCACGACCTGCCGCTCTTCAACGTCGCGGCGCGGCTCCTGGATCCCTACCGCGGCTACCGCCGCCACATCGCGCAGGATCTGGAGCCGATGCACGAAGACGATGAGCTGATCGCGGTGGGGATGAACAGTGCGCGCTCGCTGCCGTTTCACGGCGGCGGCCGGTTGAACCAGGCGCAGGTCGCGCGCGCGGCGGCGCGGCTGCGGTCGGCGCGGCCGGATGCCGTCAAGATCGTCGTGACCCACCATCCGTTCGATCTGCCGGCCGGCCACGGCGACCAGCACCTGATCGGGCGATCCGACATGGCGATGCAGCAGCTCGCCTCTGCCGGGGCGGACCTCTTCCTGGCCGGCCACCTCCACGTGAGCCACGTCGGCCACACCGCGGAGCGGTATCGCATCGCCGGTCATTCCGCGCTGGTCGTGCAGGCGGGCACGCTGTCCACGCGCCAGCGCGGCGAGCTGAACACGATCAACGTGCTGCGCCTCGAGCGTCCGCGCATCACCGTCGAGCGCCACAGCTGGAACGAAGCCGCCAACGCGTTTCAGCCGTCCTGGAGCGGCGCGTTTCACCACACCGTCGACGGATGGGTCCAAGGCGCGGAGAAGTCGCGCGAGTCTTCGGGGTAATCCCTGACGCGATCGGGCTGCTTCGTCACGATCCCTCCAGTGTCCGTGTGGGAGCGGACGCCGAACTCCGGCTACGCCACGCACTCGGTCGCAGGCCTCCGCGATTGCGCTGCGGATCGGCGTCGTCCCTGGGCACGTGCCTTGCTCCGAGTGCGGTGGATGTCGGCGTTCGGCCCGCCGCGATCTCCCGGCTCGCCTTCAGGCCTCGAAACAGGACCCGCGACATGACTTTCTCTGGTTACAGGATCACTTTGCGTCCCCGCGCGCTGATGCCGGCTGGTCTGTTCGCCCTGGCCATCGCCGCTGGCTATTCCGTCTCAGCAACGATCCCGGTCGGCGCCCGCGATCATTCCTCCGATGGACCGGCGCTGCCCAAAGTCGATCCCAACAAGCATCAGACCGGCAGCAAGAGCGCCGGAAAGAACGTCTTCCGGATGGAAACGTTCGGCAACGAAGGCTTCTGGACCGACGCCGTGCGGCTGCCGGCGGGGATGCTCGCGGCGAAATTCACGCCCCTCGATGCGCTCAAAGCGGGCTACAGCGTCAACGTCGAGGCGCTCGGCGACGCGATGAAGAAGACGATTGCAACCGAGTTGAAGACGGATCTGTCGGCCGCCAGCGCGCCACACCTCAACGACGTCGCCACAACGGTTGCCCTTGTCAACGCCAACGCCATCGTCGGCGTCGTCGCCAAGGACAGCAACGGCGACGGCCACATCGACATCATGAACGGCGACAAGGTGGGTGTGACCTGCGCGTTCTGTCACGCCATCACGGACGGCTCGGTGTTTTCGATGCCGAAGGGCGGCAGCATCGGGAAGGAAGTGGACGGTCCGACGCCGCACTTCCTGAATGTCGGCGCCACGCTTGCCATCGCTGCCAACACCCGTGCGCTCTACCCGATCGCACAGCTGGCGCTGAAAGCCAACGGCGGCAAAACGATCGGACGCGCGCCGAAGGGACTCACCGCGCAGTCGACCGAAGCGGAGTTCGACGCGTATTTCAGCAACCCGGCGTATTACCCGGTCGGCATGTTCGACGATGCGTTCGACGGGAACGGCGCGCCGATGCACATCACGCCGATGTTTCGCGCGGATCTCTCGGCGCCGTGGGGCAGCGAAGCGACGATCAGCAAACTCGACAACTTCTCGAACCTGGTCTATACCTCGCTGCTCGATCTCACCGGCATCACGACCCCGGGCGGGCGTGCTTTTCTCCACAAGCTCGGAGGCGCCGCGGGTGATGAAATCGTCAACGACTACGTGAAGATTCTGGCCGAGACCAACGTGACAGGCTATCCGTTCGCCAAGGTCTCGACCCAGACGACTCCCGGCACCGAGGAAGGACCGATCGGCCTCCGCGTGGATAATCAGAAGCTGATCGACATGAACGCGTACATGAACAGCCTCCCGGCTCCCGCCGGCGCGAATGTGGACAAGGCGTCGGCCAAACGTGGCAAGGAGACGTTCCGCGCCAGCTGCACGGCGTGTCATCAGGTCGATCAGAGCCAGATGGTCGGACCGACGATTGTGCCGATGAAGACCATCTTCCCCGGCGACAATCCCCTGATCCTCGCGCAGCGCGACCCGCCGCTCAATCCGGTACAGAACACGGTCGACAGCATGTTCGACGACAAGATGGTCGTCGTGAACGCCAGCATCCGCGGGTTGGAACGCGGAATTTCCCTTCCGCTCCTGCTCGATCTTGCGCGCAAGCCGGTGTTCCTGCACGACAACTCGGTGCCGGATCTCGACACGCTGCTCAACCCGAGCCGGGGCGCGATGGCGCCGCACCCGTTCTATGTGGCGGACGCGCCGGCACGCTCCGATGTGGTCGCGTTTCTCAAGGGCCTCAGCGCGAAATGAGAAGCGCGACGCGCCATCGAGCCGCCGTCAGGCCTTGAGCCACCCGCGGTACAGCGCGTAGCGCACGAGTTGAGCGCGCGTGCGCAGGCCCAGTTTGGCCATCAGACGGGACTTGTGGGTTTCGACCGTCTTGACCGACAGCGTCAGCCCCGATGCGATTTCGCCGTTTGAATGTCCCAACGCCGTCATCGACGCGACCTCGATCTCCCGTGCCGTGAGATCCGCGGACAGCGCGGTCGCGTCCGGCCGGGCCTCCGGATCGGCCGCCGTCGGCGCGGCCAGCGTGGGATCCAGAAACAAGCCGCCGTCGGCCACCACCTCGATGGCGCGAATCAGATGCTCGATCACGCTACGCTTCAGCACGTACCCGCGCGCGCCCGCATCGAGCAGCTCGCGGACGTAGGGCGGCTCGTGGTGGGCCGTCAACGCAATCACGCGCGACGCGGGTGAGATTTTCAGGACGCGGCGTGTCGCCTCGGCGCCGTCGAGCACCGGCATCGACAGATCCATGATGACGATGTCGGGGTGGAGGGTCGCGGCCTGGACGCATGCTTCGGCGCCATCGACGGCTTCGCCCACGACATCGAGCCGTGGATCGCCGTTGACGATGGCCCGCAACCCCTCCCGTACCACCGCGTGATCGTCAACGACGAGGATGCGCGTCTTAGGCATCAACCGCTGGCTGCGTCGCCACCGGCAACGTGACGAACACGCTGGTTCCACAGACGGAGGAAGACTCAACCGCCGCGGTGCCTCCGAGCAGCGCGGCGCGTTCGCGGATCCCCACGAGACCGAAGTGCTTCAGCCCGTCGATGTGCACCTGCCTCCCGGCCTCGAACCCCTGTCCATCGTCTTCGATCACGACGCGGACAGAATCCTCCCGGCGTTCGAGCACGACACTGGCGCGCGTGGCTTTCGCGTGACGGGCGACATTGGTGAGCGCCTCCTGCACGATGCGGTACAGCGTGGTTTCGGTGGGCATCTCGAGGCGCCCGTCGCAGTTCAGGCCGCAGAAATCGGTGGGGATCCCGGTCTGCTGCGACCATTCGTCCACGTAATTGATGAGCGCCGCGCTCAGTCCGAGGTCGTCGAGCGCCGCCGGTCGAAGGTCGTGCGCAAGCCGGCGGACTCCATTTGCAAGATTGGACACGAGATCCTTCAGGCGCACCACCGCATCGTCGTCGCCGGTTGGCGAGCGCGCCTCCATTCCGTGAAGACCGAACATGAGGGCGGCGACATGTTGTCCCATTTCGTCGTGCAGCTCGCGCGCTATCCGGCGGCGTTCGTCCTCCTGAGCGGCCATCAACGTCGTCATCCACTCGGCGCGGGCCTTCTCCAGATTCCTGCTCTGGGCGAGCGCGATCGCGAGCTTCACATTGCTGGCGCTCAGCTCCGTGGTCCGCTCGGCGACGCGGTGCTCCAGTGCCGCCAGCGCGTCGTCTTTTCGCCGGTTGGCTTCGTCAGCGGCCTCGTACGCCTTCCAGAGCTGCCAGCCGGCCGACGCAAATCGTGACAGGATGCGGACGACACGCTCGTCCTCCCTGTCGAACTTTCGATCCTCGCTGTGACTGACGACCCAGACGGTGCCGATCGGCTTGCCGTGATGATGGAACGGGATGAGGAGCGCTTCGACGAAGCGGGGCTCGGCCGCCAACGCCGGAAAGCACCGATCCGCGAGGTGCATCAGTTGGACCGCGTCGTGGTCGATACAGACGCCGCAGGGACTTTCGTTGCGCGGCATCGTTCCGCCGCGAGCGGCGGCAAAGACACCGGCGACCGCCTCCCACCGGAACACGTCGCCGTCGAGCAGGCTGATCCCCGCCGTGTGCGCCTGGCACAGATCGACGGCCACTTCGACCAGCTTCTGCAGGAGGTTGCGCGGGTTCTCCGCCATCTCCGTGGCCAGCACCGCATACGCACGATCCTCCCGCTCGTAGTTGGGCGATCGGCAGGCCCGCGTGTCGAGCGTCGGGCGGATGTCGACCTCTGCGAGGGTGGCGGTCGGTCGCCCGGGCGCTTCCGATCGGGTGGCGCGCGACTGGGATGCTTGACTCATCAGGGCGAACTCCAACGATCTTCGGTGGAAATCACGGTCTCCAATATCGAGCTAGAACTTGTACTCAAATCTGCGCCATGTTGACTGTGCTGTTTTGAACAGCTCACCTGTCTCGCTCGATCGCCGTTCGCCGATCGGCGCGCGGGAGCTGTGGGGCGGTAAGGGGTATCCCTGACGCCCGCGGAGACTCGCGTCCAGATCAGCCCTGTCCCTGCATCGAGCGGGACGTTCGCACGTCGCCTTATCCCTGCCTCTCCATGTCAGGGCTGCAGCCACCGCACGCCAGACGACGGATCGCGGCCGTTAAGGGGCCCGACTTTCTCGCCCGTTCGTGCGGCGTACCCGTTGCAGTTGTTGGCTTGTCCTCGGGACCGTGGGTGGGTCGCGATCCCTCGCCTACATCCATGACAAGTTCGGCCACGTAGATTGCAGTTGGAGGTGTTTGTGCGACGACCGTTGTATTTCGTGACATTGATAGTGCTACTGATGGGGTATGCCATCATGCCTGGACGGGCATCCAGCCATCGTGAAGCCCCGCTCATCAGCGCGGACCCGCAGGCGGACAACACGGACGTGTATGCGTTCGTCAGCCCGGATGCGCCCGATACCGTGACGCTGATCGCGTCGTTCCTGCCGTTCGAAGATCCGGCCGGCGGCCCGAACTTCTACAAGTTCGGCGACAACGTCGTGTACGAGATCAAAATCGACAACAACGGCGACGGCGTCGAGGATATCTCGTACCAGTTCCGTTTCACGTCGCAGACGGTGAACCCGAACACGTTCCTCTATGCGACCGGACCGATCAAGTCGATCGACGATCCGAACCGCAACCTGTACCAGACCTACACCGTGACGCGCGTCGAAGGCGGCCGAGCGGTGGCGACGATTGGACCGATGCGGACGATGTACGACAACGTCGGGCCGGCGTCGACGCCCAACTACGGCGGCAACGGCAGCGGCATCAACGAGTTCCGTCAGGCTGACGGCGGCGTCGGCCGGGTGTTCGCCGGACAGACCGACGACGCGTTCTTCCTCGACCTGCGCGTCTTCGATTTCCTGTACGGCGGCAATCTCTCGGAAGCGGGCACCGACAGCCTTGCGGGTTTCAACGTCCACAGCATCGCGCTGCAGGTTCCCAGGAGCTCGCTGCGGGCGTCCAGCCCGATCATCGGCGTCTGGTCGACCACCAGCCGTCAGGCGACCACCACCCGCGCGGCCGGCACCGAGTCTTCGACCGGCACGTTCATCCAGGTCTCGCGTCTGGGCATGCCGCTCGTCAACGAAGTCGTGATTCCGCTGGGCCAGAAGGACAAGTGGAACGGCAGCAATCCGACCGGCGACGGACAGTTCCTGAATTTCGTCACGGATCCGGAAGTGCCCAAGCTGCTCGAGGCGGTGTATAATATTCCCGCGCCGGCGACACCGCGTAACGACCTGGTCGCGGTCTTCCTCACCGGTGTCGAAGGTCTCAACAAGCCGGCAGGCGTCAAGCCTGGCGAGATGATCCGGCTCAACACGGACATCGGACCGACTGCGCGGCCCGCCCGTCTCGGCGTGCTCGCGGCCGATCTCGCGGGCTTCCCGAACGGCCGTCGTCTGACCGACGACGTGATCGACATCACGCTGCAGGCGGCGGTGGGCGTGCTCGGCGGCGTGAAGACCACGCTCGGCGACGGGGTGGACAGAAACGACGTCCCGTTCCGTACTGAATTTCCCTACATCGCCCAGCCGCACTCGGGCGGCAATCCCTGGAAGCTGAACCCGAACAGGCCGAGCGGGCATTAGAATAGGTCCGTGCGGAGATACTTCACACCATCGACGATCGTGCCGGTCGCGATCATCGCCGCTGTCGCGGCGATGGTCGCGGTCGCCAACTGGCGCGACGTGCGCCGCAGCCGCCTCGTCTCGACGCGGCCGTCGTCGTTGGGCATTCGCGGGGCCAATACGGGCCGCGAGAATTTGAGCAGGCGCATCGTCGACCTTCGGGCGCGCGTCGCGGCGCATCCGGAGGATACCGGTGCGGCGGTGATGCTGGCGGAGGCGCTCGTCCGTCAGACACGGATCACGGGCAACACCGGCCTCGCCATCGAGGCCGAAACGGCGCTGAAACGAGCGCTCACGGACGACCCCGCCAACTACGATGCGAACCGGGAGCTCGGCACCCTGCTCCTGTCGCAGCACCGGTTTCGTGAAGCGGTCGCGGTCGGCGAGAAGAACCGCGCCGCGCGCCCCTACGACGCGCTGAACTATGGCGTCGTGGGCGACGGCCACCTCGAGCTCGGCGAATACGATCAGGCGTTCGACGCCTTCGACAAGATGATGACGCTGCGCCCGAGCGCGGCGTCCTACGCGCGCGTCGCGTACGCGCGCGAGCTGCAGGGCAATCTGGCCGGCGCGATCGAGTCGATGACTCTCGCGGCCGACGCCACGCCCCCCGACGACCCCGAAGCGCTCGCCTGGCATCACGCGCAGGTGGGCGATCTGTATCTGCGGCTCGGGAAGCTGCACGAGGCCGAGGCGCAATACATCACGGCGTCCCATGCGTTCCCGGGGCATCCATTCGCGATGATGGGCTACGCACGGCTGCTGGCGGCGCGCGGGGAGCAGGGCAGCGCGCTCGCGCTGCTCCAGGAGCTGGCGAAGACCGCGCCCACGCCCGATCTGGCGGCACGGACCGGCGATCTGCTGTCGCAGCTCGGACGCCATGACGAGGCCGAGCGACAGTACGCGCTGGCCGAGGCCGGATGGCGCGTCGACGCGCCCGAGCCCAAGAACCTCGCGCGCTTCCTCGCGGAGCACGACCGCAAGATTCCGGAGGCGGTCGCGATCGCGGAAAAGGCCGCCGCTGAACGCCACGACATCTTCACGGAAGACGCGCTGGCGTGGGCGTATTTCAAGGCGGGACGCGTCGCCGACGCGCGCGGGGCGATCGCCAGGGCGCTGCGCACCGGATCGAAGGACGCCGAGATCCGTGCGCACGCGAAAGCCATCGAGGCGGCGGCCGGACAAGCGTCCGCGCGATGATCCGGGCGGCGTGCGTCTGCGCCGCGCTGCTCGTTGCGCTCCCGGCGCGCGCGCACGAGATCGGCAAGACACAGGTTCACGCCACGCTGCGCGACGCCACGTACGAGATCGAGGTCGTGGTCGATCCCGACGCGCTGCTGCCCACGCTCGAGGCCTACGGTCAACGGACGATCTCGCGCGACGTTCCGCGCGAGGAGCGCGATCGCCGGATCGCTGCGCTCGCCGGCGTGTTCCTCGAACGCGTCAACGTGTCGTTCGACGGACGCCGGGCCGAGTCCGCGTTTCAATACCTGCCCTCGTCGGCGTTCAACGATTTCGCACAGGCACCGTCGAAAGTGCGGCTCAGCGGAAGCATGCCCCGAGGCGCCGCCGACTTCGCCTTCACCTACGGCCTCGCGCTCGGCACCTATGCCCTCAACGTCAGGATCGGTGACGGCCCGGTACAGACACAGTGGGTCGTGGGCGGGGCGCCGAGCGTCCCCGTGTCGCTGGCGGCGCCTTTGCCGCCGCCGACCCGCGCCGAGATCGGGTGGCAGTACTTCGTCCTGGGCTTCACGCATATCCTGCCCCACGGATTGGACCACGTGCTCTTCGTGGTCGGCATCTTTCTGCTGACGACCAGATGGCGGTCGATCTTCGCGCAGGTCAGCACCTTTACCATCGCGCATTCGATTACACTGGCCCTGACGATGTACGGGATTGTGTCGCTGCCGGCAAAGGTGGTCGAGCCGATGATCGCTCTGTCGATCGCGTACGTGGCGATCGAGAATCTCGTCGTGAGCGAGCTGAAGCCCTGGCGCCTCGCGCTGGTCTTTTCGTTCGGGTTGCTGCACGGCATGGGCTTCGCCGGCGTCCTGCGCGATCTCGGCCTGCCGCGGCCGGCGTTTCTCACCGCCCTGGTGACGTTCAACGTCGGCGTCGAAGCGGGTCAGCTCACGGTGATTGCCATCGCGTTCGCGCTGTGCGCCTACTGGCAACAGCGTGACCGCGTGACGTACCGCCGCTTCGTCGTCATCCCCGCCTCGTTCGCGATCGCTCTCGTCGGCATTTTCTGGACCGTGCAGCGCGCGCTGGCGTAGGCACCCATGGTCGCTCCCGATGCGCGCTGGCGCTGGATTCGCCGACAGCGCACCGTCAGGGACCCGGCGCAGGGGCCGGAGCCGCGGCTGCCGCGCTGGGCCCGCGCGGCCGACGTCCTGTCGATCCTCCTGGTGATCATCGGCGTGACCGTCTCCGCCAGCGGCGGCTTCCGCCTGCGGTTCGGCGAGTGGCGCTTCGCGCTGACGAGCCTGTCTCGTCCGCTGCTCCTTGCCGCGCTGGTCGCCGGCGTCCGGCATGCGCTCGTCCGCGAGCAGCCGATCTACGCGCACGCCATGCAGCATGCGCATCGCTGGATGCGGTCGGTGGCGCTGCGGACGGCGGCAGCCGTGTTCGCCGGATCGCGCCCCGCGATCATCTTCGCCGGCCTTCTGGCGGTGCTGATGATCGGCTATCCGCCCGGCGCGCCGCCCTGGCGCGACTCCGACAACGAGTTGGTCAACCTGCCGCTGCGGTGGGATGCCGGCTGGTACCTGCAAATCGCCCAGAACGGCTACAGTTACATCCCGGCAGCCGGCGCGGACGTGCAGCAGAATATCGTCTTTTTTCCGGCGTATCCGATGGCCACGCGGGCCGTGGGGCTGCTGCTCGGCAACTACAATGCCTCCTACGTGGCCGCCGGCACGCTGGTGTCGCTCGGCGCGTTCCTGCTCGCCCTCGCATATCTCTACGCGTTCGCGCGCGACGAGATCGGAGACGAGCGCGCGCCGTCGGCGCTCTGGCTGATGGCGGCGTATCCGTTCGCGCTCTTCTTCGGCGCGATTTACACGGAGTCGCTCTACCTGCTGGCGGCGATCGGCGCGTTCCACCATTTCCGGCGCCGTGAGTTCGTCCGCGCCGGATTGTGGGGCCTGCTGATCGGTTTGACGCGGCCCAATGGCGGTTTCCTGGCGGTGCCGCTCGCGCTGCTCGCGCTGGCGCCCTGGCTGCCTCCCGCGCTCGCCGGCGGGCGCGCCTCCATCCGTCCGCTGAGCGATCGGCTGCTGCGGAACGTGCTGCCCGCCTGCGCCGCGGCCGCGGCCTGCGGGATCGGCACGCTGGTGTACTCCGCTTTCGTCTGGCGCGTCACCGGCAGCCCGTTCGCGTGGGCGAGCGGGCACGCGGCGTGGGGACGGCACTACACGAGCCTTACGACGCTGGTCTCGACGCGCGCCGGCTTCATCGGGCACGCCGGCTTGTACGCATACGTCGCGGGGTCGCCGTACGACCTGCTGAATGTGCTTGGCGCCGCCTTCGTGCTCGCCGCCGTCTGGCCGGTGTGGCGGCGCTTCGGGATCGCGTACGCGGTGTTCATCCTGATCAACATCCTGCCGCCGCTGGCGACCGGCGGCTTCCTCTCGGCGGGGCGCCTGTCGGCGGTGCTGTTTCCCGCGTTCGTCTGGCTCGCCGCGGCGGTCCCCGCGCACCAGCGCACGGCGTGGATCGTCAGCTTCGCGATGGTGCAGGCGTTGTGCGCCGCGCTGTTCTACACCTGGAGGCCGCTGTTCTGAATCGCGAGCGCCGCCTGAGCGTGCGCTAGAATAGGTGCAGAGATCGGTTGTGTCGAATACCTTCGATCGGATCACGCCTGATGTCGATCAGCTGACGGAGCAGCAGCGCGACTGGGTTCTCCATAGCGAGGCGCTATGGAGCGAGGCGCATTCGATTGCCGCCGCGAACCCGGGCGTCGACGTGGGCGACGTGTACCACAGCCTCAGATGCCTTGAACTCCCTCCGTCGCAGCGGCTTGGTCGCGGGCTGACACGTGTTCGACGTCATCCTCACCTCGGCTGAGCGAGCCCTGCTGGAGGCGCTGAACGCCCTCGGCGTTCGGTACCTGATCGTCGGAATGGGCGCCGCCCTCCTCGAAGGCGCGCCAGGAACCACCCAGGATATCGATCTGTGGTTTGGGTCCATCGATGCGGAACAGCTGCGTGAGGCGGCGGGCAGAGCCGGCGGACTGTACACCTCCGGCTTTGGCGTACAGCCCCCCGCGATCGGCGGCGAAGGGCTCGATCGTGTCGACGTGGTGGTGACGGCTTCGGGACTCGACTCTTTCGAAAGCGAGTTCACGGGCGCCCGCGACTACGAGCTCGACGGCGTTCCAGTCAAGGTGCTCCCGCTCGAGCGTGTCATCCTCAGCAAAAAAGCCGCGAAGCGCCTGAAGGACGCCGCACAGATTCCGATGCTCGAAGCCGCGCTGGCAGCTCGACACGCACGTCAGAGGGACTGAGTGCCTCCGGGTGTCAGCGGTACGCCGCGGCCTGCATGCCGTAGAGCTGCGAATACTGCCCGCCTTTCGCCATCAGCTCTGCATGACTGCCGGATTCGACGAGCCGCGCGCCGTCGAGGACCACGATCAGTTCCGCCATACGGACGGTGGAAAAGCGATGCGACACGAGAATGGTGATGCGGCCCTCGTGGCTCCCATTGCGCGCCGCCTCCGCGTAGCGCTCGAACAGCGCGTGCTCGGTCTCCGCGTCGAGCGCCGCGGTCGGCTCGTCGAGCACGAGCAGCAGCGGCCGCTCGCGCATGAAGCCGCGCGCCAGGGCGAGCTTCTGCCACTGGCCGAACGACAGCTCGACCCCGTCCGGCCACGTCTGCCCCAGCTGCGTCTCGAGCCCCGACGCCAGCCGCTGGATGACGTCGCCCGCGCCGGCGCGATCGACGGCCCCCAGCACCGCCGGCTCGTCGTCCATCCGCGGCACGTCGCCGAGGCCGACGGTGCGGCGCGCGCGGAACTCGAAGCGAAAAAAATCCTGGAACGCTCCCGCGAGCCGCGCGCGCCACTCGTCCGCCGGCATCCGCGCGAGCGGCGTCTCGTCGACGAAAATCGATCCGGAGGTCGGCTCGTACATCTTCGCCAGCAGCTTGACCAGTGTCGTCTTGCCCGCGCCGTTCTCGCCGACGATGGCGACCACTGCGCCCGCCGGAAATGTGAGCGACACGTCGTCGAGCACGAGGCGTGAGGTGCCGGGGTAGGTGAAGGAGACGTGATCGAGCCGGATGCCGCGGCGCACCTGGGCCGGCACGGGCCGATCGGCGGTTGCCGTGAGCGACGCGGCGTAGTCTTCGAGCCAGGCCAGCCGGCGCGAGCCGTCCATCCAGACGCCGCGCAGGAATCCGATCTCGCCGACCGTCGCGCCGATGTAGGACGACAGGCGCGAGCCGGCCGCGAGCACGAGCAGGACATCGCCCGGCGAAGATCCGGTGCGGGTCGACACGAAGACGACCGCGCCGACGTACGCGCCGCCGAACACCGCCCACGCCAGCGTGTGCCACACCGCGGAGCCCCGGCGCGCGGCGGCCACCGGTCCGTACCAGCGTTCCCACGCCTCGCGCCGCTGCGTCATCAACCGGTTGCCGATGCCGAGCACCCGCACTTCCTTTCCGGCCGGCGCCGTGGTCGCGATCGTGAACAGGTGGCGGCCGAGCCGCGCCGACTGCGCGCCCCGCTCCTGCGCGGCACGCTCGACCGCGGGCCGCCAGGTCGAGGTGAGCACGGTTGGCAGCGCGCACACGGCGAGCAGCAGGAGCGCGGGATGGATCGACGCCAGCAGCGCGACCGTCACGCCGAGCCGCAGGATCCAGCCCAGCGTG
>JAYVYV010000015.1:0-5636 GCA_043783985.1 Acidobacteriota bacterium
CTGCTCGGACTCCTGCGCAAGGAGGTCTATCACATCATCCGCGATCGACGGACGCTGGTCGTGATCGTGGCGCTGCCGGTCCTGCAGGTGATCATCTTCGGCTACGCGATTCGGACCGACGTCGACCACGTGCGGCTGGCGATCGTCGATCCCGCCCCGGACCCCGTGACGCTGGCGCTGCGCGCGCGTTTCGGCGCGGCGCGCGTGTTCGAAACCGTCGCGGTGGTGCCGCGGGTCGAAATGCTGGAGCAGTTATTCAGGCGCGGCACCGCGCAGGGCGCGGTGGTGTTCGAGGCCGGCTTTGCCGAGCGGCTCGGGCGCGGCCTGCCGGCGGGCCTGTTGATCATCGCCGACGCCACCGAGCCGAACACCGGCAGCCTCGTCGCCGCCTATGCGAACGCCGTGGTGCAGGGGTATCAGCAGGAGACGCTGGCGCCGGGCAAGGCAATCCGCATCGTGCCGAGCGTGCGCATGCGCTTCAATCCGACACGCGAAAGCTCGAACCTGTTCGTGCCCGGGCTCATGGCGTTCGTGCTGACGATCATTTCGTCGCTGATGACGGCGATCTCCATCACGCGCGAGAAGGAGACCGGGACGATGGAGGCGCTGCTGGTGTCGCCGCTGCGGCCGTGGCAGATCATCGTCGGCAAGGTCGCGCCCTATCTCGTCGTCGGCTTCGCGAGCGTCGTCGGCGTGATCCTCGAAGCGCGCCTGGTGTTCCATGTCCCGCTGCGGGGCAGCCTCATGCTGTTGCTGGCCGAGGGCCTGGTGTTCATTCTCGTCTCGCTTTCTCTCGGCATCCTGATCTCCGCTAACACTTCGTCCCAGCGCGTGGCGATGATGGGCGCGCTGGTCGGCACGATGCTCCCGACGATGCTGCTGTCTGGCTTCATCTTTCCGATCGAGAGCATGCCGTGGCCACTGCGGGCGATCTCCGTCGCGGTACCGGCGCGCTGGTTCGTGCTCGTGGCCCGGAGCATCATGCTCAAGGGGGTCGGTCTGTCGTACCTGTGGCAGCCGTCGCTCGTGCTGCTGGCGATGGCGCTCGTGCTGTTGACGGCGAGCACGCGCGCGTTCCACGAACGGCTGGACGGCTAGCATGCGCCGCATCCTGTTCCTGGCGCGGGCCGAAGTGCTGCACGTCGTGCGCGACCGCGCCACGCTCGCGCAGGTCCTGGTGGTGCCGATCGTGCAGCTGCTGATCCTCTCGAACGCCGCCACCTTTCAGGTCAGCAACACCCCGACCTACGTCGTCGACTTCGATCGGTCGAGCCTGTCGCGCGGATTGATCACGCGGTTCCGCGCGTCCGGGCACTTTCGCGTGGAGGAGCAGTCGGAGTCGCCGGAGCTGGCCAACGAGGCCCTCCTGCGCGGCGACGCGACGATGGTGCTGACGATCCCGCACGACTTCGAATCGTCGATCGTGCGAACCGGCGCCGCGCCGATTCAACTCGCGGTCAACGCGGAAAAGGGATCGGCCGCGGGCATCGTGCAGGCGTACGCGGCGATCATCACGGCGGCGTACGCGTCCGAGCTCGAGGCGTCTGCGCGCGGCACGGCGACGACGCTCGCGGAGGCGCCGCCGCGGCGAGGGGCGGCGAGGATCGACGTGCAGGTGAGGAGCTGGTACAACCCGGCGCTGAACTACAAGCACTACATGGTGCCGGGCATCCTGGTCGCGCTGGTGACGCTGATCGGCACGCTGCTGAGCGCGCAGAACATCGCGCGCGAGAAGGAGCTGGGCACGCTCGAGCAGCTCAACGTCACCCCGATGACGCGCGGTCAGTTCATCGCCGCCAAGCTGCTGCCGTTCTGGACGCTCGGCATGATCGACCTGGGCGTCGGACTGCTGGTCGGCTGGCTGGTGTTCGGCGTGCCGATGCGGGGCAGTCTGCTGCTGCTGTTCGGATCGGCGGCGGTCTACCTGATCGCGGCGCTGGCGATTGGCCTGTTGATCTCGAGCCTGGTCGAGACGCAGCAGCAGGCGATGTTCGTGACCTTTTTCGTGATGAACATCTACCTGCTGATGAGCGGGCTGTTCACGCCGATCGACAGCATGGCGCCGTGGGTCCGGGTCGTGTCCGAGCTGAACCCGGTGCGGCACTTCGTGACCATCTCGCGCGCGATCCTGATCAAGGGCGCAGGGCCGTCCGACATCGCGCGGCCGTTCCTCGCCTTGACGGCGTTCGGCATCGTCACGCTGGCGCTGGCCATCCGGCAGTACTCGAAGCGCGTGGCGTGACGAGGGCGGGCCTGAAGGCTGGGCTACGACCGCTTGACATCCGCCCGTAACTGTCATACTGTCATATGACAGATGGACGTTAGGCGTGCGATTTCAACTCAACTTCAAGTCCGGTAAGCCGGTCTACCTGCAGCTGGTCGACCAGGTCAAAGCGGCCGCGGCGTCGGGAGCGGTCCAGGCCGGCGATCCATTGCCGTCCGTCCGGACGCTGGCCGAGGAACTGCGCGTCAACCGCAACACCGTCGCCAAGGCTTACGCCGAGCTCGAGAGCCAGCGGGTCATCGAGACCGCCGCGGGCAAGGGCTGCTTCGTCCGCGCCACCCGCTCGCCGTTCAAGAAGGACGTGCGCCTGAAGCTCCTGGCGCAGGAGATCGACGGCGCCGTCGTGCAGGCGCATCACCTGCAGATCGTCAAGTCCGAGTTCCTCAGTCTCGCTGACCATCGCTTCGACGCGTTCGAACACAAGCGCTCGCGCGCGGAGCAGCCATGACCCCCATGAATGATGACGCACCGGTGATCGAGATCGACCGCCTGGTCCGCCGCTATGGCCGGACCGACGCCGTCGCCGGCCTCAGCCTGCGCGTCCAGCCCGGACGCTGTTACGGCTTCTTCGGCCGCAACGGCGCGGGCAAGACGACGACGATCAAGTGCCTGTTGAATCTGCTCCGGCCGACGGGCGGCGACATCAAGGTGTTCGGCCTGGATCCGGCGCGCCACGAAATGGACGTGAAGGCGCGGCTGGCCTACGTACCGGACCACGTCGCGTTCTATCCGTGGATGACCGTGCGCGAGACGCTCGACTACGTCGCCTCGTTTCGCGCGACCTGGAACCGCGACACCGAAGCGTCGCTGCTCGAGCAGTTCCGTCTCGATCGGCGTCAGAAGACCAGTCACCTCTCGAAAGGGCAGCGGACGCAGCTGGCGCTGATCACCGCGATCTGCCCCGAGCCCGAACTGCTGGTGCTGGACGAACCGACCTCGGGCCTCGATCCGATCGTCCGCCGCGAATTCATCAAGACGGTGATCGGCGCCTACCAGGAGGGCGATCCGGGACGAAGGACGATATTCGTCTCGACGCATCTCATTTCCGAGTTCGAGGGGCTGATCGATCAGTTCACGATCATCGAAGGCGGCCGCGACGTGCTGACGCTGGACGCCGACGCCGCGCGCGAGCGGTATCAGAAGATCTTCGCCCGCTTCGCCGCCGAGCCGGCGGGGCTCGATCTGGCCGGCGCGCACGTCGTCCGGCGCGGCCGCGACATCGAGGTGCTCGTCAACGGCAACGCCGGCGAGGTGCTCGATCGCCTGCGGGCCCGCTCTCCCGAGACGCTGACGACGGAGGCGCTGACCCTGGAGGAGATCTTCGTCGCGACGCTCCAGCCGGCAGGCGTCGGGGCATGAGCGCCACCATGCGGCCGTTCCTGGTCAAGGAGATCCGCGCGCTGCTGCCGGCGTGGATCGCCGCCGCGATTGCGATCGGCGGAGCCGTGCTGAACGGGCCGCGCAGTCACGAGCTCGGGCTGGTCGCGTATGGGTTCGGCTCGGTGACGCTCGGCGCCCAGTCGATCGGCCACGAGTACACAAATCGCACGCTGACGCTGCTGCTGTCGCAGCCGTCGAGCCGCCGACGGCTGCTGCTGATGAAGCTCGGTGTGCTGGTCCCGATGCTGCTGATGCTCACGGCGTTCGCCTGGCTCACGCTGCTGAAGCCGGGCGACCTGTTCTGGGTGGCCGCGAGCGTCCTCAACGCCCTCTGCCTGGCGCCGCTGCTGACGCTGGTGAGCCGGACGCCGATGGCGGGCGTGGTCTTCACCGGCGCGGCGCCGTTCTGGATGATGGTGATCAGCCGCTACGTGAGCGCCGGCGTGTTCTGGGGCAGCACGCTGACGATCTACGCCGCGGCGGCCGCGATCGGCTGGCAGAAATTCATGCGGCTCGAGGCGATTGACGGACGCGATCCGGATGTCCGCCTGCCGCGACTGTGGCGCCGGACGACGTCGATGGTCGAGGCGCCGCCCGACACCGCGCGCGCGCGCCATCCGGTATGGCTGCTGGTGAAGAAGGAGATCCATCTCCAGCAGATGACGTTCGCCGTCGGCTGCGTCTGGCTGGTGATCTGGGTCGGGGAGTCGGTGGCGACGCGCATGATTCCCGGGTTCGTCGGGCTGCCGCTCCCCATCGTCAGCGTTCTGTTCGGCGCGCTGCTGGCGCTGCTGATCGGATCGCTCGCCAGCGCCGAGGAGCGGCAGATCGGCACGCTCGAGTGGCAGGTGCTCCTGCCGATGTCGATGTGGAAGCAGTGGGCGGTGAAGGTCGTGACGGCGCTGGGCCTGGCCGCGCTGTTCTCGTTCGCGTTGCCGGTCGTGCTCGCGGAAGGCCACGTCAGCATCAACGCCTTGTACGCAGGTGTGATCGTCCTCCTGACCACCGGCAGTCTGTACGTGTCGTCCCTCTGCCGCACCGCGCTCCGGGCGTTGATTGTGTCGGGTGCGCTGGTCGTCGGCCTGTCGTTCCTGGCGTCGGTTGCGACGGCGGTCGTGCCCACGGCATGGTCATTCACTCCGCTTGCGGCCCTCGTCGCGCTGGTGCTGTGGTCCGCGCTCGCGCTGTGGTTCGGGCTCGAGAACCATCGCTCGGGCGAACACAGCGCCGGACGGGTGTGCGGGCAGCTGCTGTGGATGGCCGGCTCGCTCGCGCTCGGCGTGGCGGTCGTGACGGCGCTGCCGTAAGCGCGCCGGTCCGAAAGGACCCGGCCCTCGCAACGTGGACCCGGCCTACCCCACGCCGAGCTTGCGGAGCGCGGCGTCCGGGCAGCCGTTCCAGTCGCTGACGAACACGTTGCCCTGATACTGCAGGTCGGCGACGCCCATCTTCGTGGACCAGAATCCCGACGCGGTCAGATCGCGGAAGCTGTTGAAGAAGGCGATCGCCTGGCTCAAGCCGCGATCCGGGTTGGAGGTGTAGGCGATCTCGTCGAGCAGCGCGCGCCGCTCGCGATCGGCGCCGCCGACGAACCGCTTGCCGAAGCGATCGGCCGCCAGCCGATCGATCATCGCCAGGCCGCCGCGCATCGCGATCTGCCGCCGCGGCTGGTCGATCATCATGAAGTCCATGAATGCGGGCACGCCGGCGTCGGTCGCGCTGCCGGAGCGCTCGTCGCGCGGGATGATCAGATCCACCAGCACGCCCACCGTCGCGTACTCGTGCGCGGTGAAGAACTTCGGCTTGAACGGCGCCGCCGGCTTCGCCGCCTGGGCGGCTTCGGCGTGTTCGTGCGCCTGCCGCGCTTCGGCGGGCGTCCAGACCAGCGCCGCCGCGGCCGGGGCCGCGACGAACATTTCGAGCGCCGCGCGTCTCGAGATCGCCTTCATGGCCGCTCTCCAATTGGCAATCT
>JAYVYV010000016.1:0-16035 GCA_043783985.1 Acidobacteriota bacterium
CAGCAGCACCAGCTTGTGCGCGGTGTGGAAGCGGACCAGATCGCCGACGGTCCAGCGCGACTCGAACAGATCGCGGAGGCGGCGGTACGCGAACACGCGTTCGATGAAGTTGTCGCGCAGCCGCGGATCGGTGAGCCGCCCCTCTTCCTCGACCGGGAGGTGCGGGAACCGCGCGAGCAGCGCCTGCGCAAAGACGCCGACACCGGTCCGCGTGCCGGGCCCCTGCCCGGCGTACACCTTGACGCGCGTCATGCCGCAACTCGGCGAGTCTTTCTTCAGCACGTACCCGCACAGGTCTTCGCGGTCGAGTGCCTCCACCTTCTTCGCCGAGTAGGCGGTCATCGACGCCGTGTGATCCACGCCGGTCCTGACGGTGAGCAGCTTGATGCGGCCGCCCTCGTCCACCAGCCGGATCGACTCGCGCGGCGTGCTCATACCCGACTCGACCTCCGGGCAGACCTTGACCCACTCGACGAGCGGGCCGAGCACGGCCGTCAGGAACGTGTCGCGCTTGTGCCCGCCGTCGTAGCGGACCTCGTCGCCGAGGAGGCACGCCGACACGCCGATCCGGATCGACATTCAGCTAATGTTACCGCGTGAGCCTCGTCCTGTTCTCCTGTCACGGCGGTCACCTCGTCCTGCCGGACCGCGCGTCGCTGCTCGCGAGCCGCGAGCAGGGCGGCAACCTCGTCGTGAACCCGCCGCGCGCCGTGTGGGAGCGCAGCGAGCTGACGCCGGAGGAGCTTACGCAGTTCGCCTTCCTGGTCGCCGCGGCCGGCCGCGCAATGATCGACGTGCTGCCGCAGCTCGAAGGCGGGTGCCTCAACTACTGGGAGGCCGGCAACTGGGCGCTCAACGACGAGGCCGAGCCACAGGGCCGCAAGCAGGCGAAGGGCCATCGTTCGATGCACCTGCATCTCCTCGGACGGAGCCCTTCGTCGAAAGACCCGGCGTGGGCGTGGGGGGAATCGCCGATTTTTCCGCGCTTTGCGGAGAAGGCATCGTGGGCCGCGGGGTTCGAACGACTCACCGCGGGCGAGTGCTATCAGATCGTCAGCCGCGCCGACACGCTGCTCCGCACGACGTACGGCCTGATGGCGGGCCAGATCGCCAACTGGTCGCCGTGTGACGGGTGCGGTTACCCGGCGCCGGTCGTGCTCGGAGCGTCGCGGCACGCCTGCGCGGAGTGCCTCGGGTAGTGTCCGCCTTCAGCGGGCCGTTGCGCCTTCAGGCGTCCGCGGCTCGCTCGCCCCTCATGCGCCGCCGAAGCCGGACCTTCCGGATTCTCAGCGCAGGCTCAGATACGCGGCGCCGACCCTCAGATGCCCTGTCAGCGCCTCGTCGAAGGCGCAGAGAATCGCGAGCGTCAGCAGCGCGTGGGACAGGGCGAGCGGCAGCAGGTTCGGGTGGCGATCGTAGATCCAGCACCACGCGAGCGCGCCGGCCAACGTCATCGCGCTGAGGAACGGGTTCGGCAGATGCAGAGCGGCGAACAGGACCGACGCCAGCACGATGCCCGCCGATCGTCCGGCGGTCGCCTGCGCTTCGCGGAGGAAGACGGTGTGCAGCGCGAATTGCTGGCCCAGCCCCCACGGGATCAGCAGGACGAGGCTCGTCCACGCGTCGCGCCGATTGTGCCACGTTCCCAGACGCACGCCTGAGACGTAGATCGCGAGCGCGGCCGCCGCGGTGAACGCCAACGACTTCCAGAGCGCGGGAAGAAACGCCGCCGGCGTGACGCCCCAGTCGCCCCTCCTGATCGCGTGCCAGATCGCCAACCCGAGGACCAGCGCCACCGGAATGGGCGTGACCCACCCCGGCGCGATCGGATCGATGACCCACGTGTAGGCCAGGACGACCCCAAGAATGGCGACGCTGAAGCTCATCCCGCAGCCGGCACGCGGGCCGGCTCCTTCCGGACGGCGGCCGGATCCTTTTGGATCCGGCTGCAAGACAGCCCCGCCGCCTCCAGCAACGACTCGATGTCCCGCGGCACGGGCGCTTCGATCGTCAGCCGCTCGCGCGTGATCGGGTGCGCGAACGCCACGCGCCACGCGTGCAGCGCCTGGCGCGGAAACGCGCGCAGCGTCGCCGCGAGCAGCGGATCGGCAATCTGCGACCATCTCGGCTCGCCGTACGCCTGATCGCCGACGATCGGCCAGCCGCGCGCCGCCAGGTGCACGCGGATCTGGTGCGTGCGCCCCGTCGCCAGCCGGCAGCGGAGCAGCGACAGCCCCGCGCGCGGCGCCGCCACGCGCGCGAGGCGCTCGAACCGCGTGAGGCTCTCCGCGCCGTCCGTCGCCGACGCGACGACCTTGCGGCGATCGCTGCGATCCCTGCCGAGGCGCAGGTCGATCTCCCCGCGCGCCACGTTCACCCGCCCGTACACGATCGCCAGGTAGTCCTTCTCACAGTCATTCCCCGCCATGGCGCGCTGCAGCGCCGCATGCGCCGTCGCCGTCCTGGCCACGACGATGACGCCGGAGGTGAGCTTGTCGAGGCGGCTGACCAGCGACGCCCGCTGCGGTGCGGGCCAGGCGCGCGCGCGCCACATCAGCGCGTTCATCATCGTACCCGTCGCGTTCTTGTACGCCGGGTGCACGACGACCCCGGCCGGCTTGTCGATCGCCAGAAGATAGTCGTCCTCGTAGAGCACGTCGAGGGGCACGTCTTCCGCCGCCATCGCCGCGCGCGGAGCTTCGTCGGGCAGCATCACCGACACGATGTCGCCGAGGGCGGCGCGGGTGGAGACGCGGCGGACCGGCGTGCCGTTCACCGTCACCAGTCCCTTTTCGATCCACGACTGCACGCGCGTGCGCGTGGCGCGGCGGAGATCCGTCAGGTGACGCCGCAGCACGAGATCCAGCCGGAGCCCCTCGTCTCCCCGGTCGGCGGTCAGCACGCGGGTCGGCAGCCCCATGTGCGCCATCGTACCGCGACAGGCGGCGCCTAGGATCGCGTCATAGCGCGGCTTGTGTCCGTGTGTCCGGTGTCCGACACCTTACAATGATCGCGTATGAGCGATCGCGGCAAGGGTCGGCTGGTCTACTCGACCGGCCTCGGCAGCATCTGCCCCGGGTGCGGCTGGCCCGAGAAGGACTGCACCTGCAGCAGCCAGCGCGCGCCGAGCGAGACCGTACCGAGGCGGATCGTCGCGAAGCTGCGCATGGAGAAGAAGGGCCGCGGCGGCAAGACGGTGACCGTCGTGGACGGCCTCCCCAACAACGCGGCGTTCCTCAAGGATCTCTGTGCCGAGCTCAAGCGCGCCTGCGGCACCGGCGGCGCCGTGGACGCCGGGCTCATCGAGCTGCAGGGGGATTTGCGCGACCGCGTCCGCGATTGCCTCGCGAAGAAAGGGTTCGTCGTCAAGGGCTGACCTACAATGTGGCATGCCTAAACTGACGGTCGAAGGGTACGGAACGGTTGACGTCGCCGATGGGAAGCGCCTCGTGCTCGCCATCGAACAGGACGCCAAGGTCGACATTCTCCACGCCTGCGGCGGCAACGCGCGCTGCACCACGTGCCGCGTCGAGTTCATCGACGGGGAGCCAACCACACATACGGCCGCGGAGCAGGAACGGTTGACCGCGCGCGGCCTGACCGGCGTGCGCCTGTCGTGCCAGATCCTCTGCGATCACGACATGACCGTCCGCGCGATCAGCCGGCTCGAGGGATCGGGACGGCCGGACCCCGGAGGTACGCCGGCGCTGGAAATTACGCCGCCGGCCGTTTGGATCTGAGGATCTCGAGAGTCTGAGGATTTGAGGATCTGAGGATCTGAGGATCTGAGGATCTGAGGATCTGAGGATCTGAGGATCTCGGATTTCAGGAGCTGAGGATTGGAGGGCACGATGAGACGTCGATTCGTCGGTGTTGTGGCGGTGGCGGCATTGGCCGCCTCGGGTTTCGGGGCCACGCTGGCGATGTCCAAGGCCGAGGACGTCGGGATGTCGTCGGAGCGCCTGAAGCGCATTCACCCGATGATCCAGAGTCACATCGACGCCCACGATTTTTCAGGGGCGGTGACGCTCGTGGCGCGCAAAGGCAGAGTGATCCATTTCGAGGCGCACGGCCTCGCCGACGTCGAGGCGAAGGCGCCGATGAAGACCGACACGCTGTTCCGGCTCGCGTCGATGACCAAACCGGTGACGGCGGTGTCGATCCTGATGCTGCTCGAAGAAGGCAGGCTCGTCCTCAGCGATCCGGTGTCGAAGTTCGTGCCGGAGTACAAGAACCCGCACGTCGCGGTGTGGAACCTGCCCAACGATCCCGCGGGCGCCGGGCTGCACCTGGTGCCCGCGGCGCGCGAGATCACGATCCGCGATCTGCTGACGCACACGTCGGGGCTGGCCAACGCCTTCGAGGGCCCCGCGGGCGAGTACGTACGGCGGGCAAACCTGCCGCCGGGCGGATCGCTCGACGAGCGCGTCAAGCGGATGGCGACGCTGCCGCTGAACTTTCAGCCCGGCACGCAGTGGGAGTACAGCCCTTCCACCGGCTTCGACACGCTCGGCCGCGTCGTCGAAATCCTGAGCGGAATGACGCTGGATCAGTTCTTCAAGACGCGCGTGCTCGATCCGCTCGGGATGAAGGATACGTTCTTCACCGTGCCGCCGGCGCGTCAGCCGGAGGTGACGGTTGCCTACCTGAAGAACGAGAAGAGGTTGGTGCGTCCTTCGGCGCCCGCCGAGACCGCGCCGCCGTCGGGACCGTATTTTTCAGGCGCCGGCGGGCTCACCGGTTCAGCCGCGGACTACCTGCGATTCAGCCAGATGCTGCTCAACGGCGGACAGCTCGACGGCGTGCGGCTGCTCGGACGCAAGACCGTGGAGCTGATGACGACCGACGCGGTGGCGCCGCTCGATCTCGGCAACTACGCCGGCGATCAGGTTCTGAAGGGGTATGGTTTTGGTCTGGGCGTGCGCGTGCGGCGCAGCACCGGCGAGAACGGCTGGCTGGGCAGCGCCGGCGACTTCGGCTGGGCGGGCGCGTTCGGGACCTACTTCTGGATCGATCCGAAAGAGCAGTTGATCGGGCTCGTGATGATCCAGACCAGGAACACGCGGCTCCGGATGGAGTACCCGAACCTGGTCTATCAGGCGCTGACGGATCAGAAGCTCGAGACCGGTGGCTAGCGGCTCGGGAAATCGGTCTTCGTGTCCCGCAGGATCTCGAGGACGGCGCGGCGATCGTCGAGCTGCGCGCGCGTCGAGTGCGGATCGTCTGTCGTCAACGCGCCGAGCATCCGGCGGTACACCGCCTCCCTGATTGCCGGCGGCAGCCCGTCGAACGCGTCGGAGTACACCATGTAGCTGCACGGATACCGCAACAAGCGGTCGACCATGTCCAGCTGCCCGAAGGAACGGCCGCGACGATCTTTCGGGATCTTCGACTCGAGGCTGGCCGCAAAGCCCGCGCGCGGCGTCAGCGGAGCCAGCGGCGGCGCTTCGCCGGCGAACAGCAGGTAGTCGGCGAGCTCGTTGACCAGACGGCCGACGTGGCTCGATGCCGCCCGCGCTTCGACGTTCAGCTTCGTCAACAGATTGATCGCGTGCATCTGATGATCGAAGAGCAGCAGGCCCGCGATGTCGCTCGAGGCGGAGAGATAGCCCCGCGTTTCCGGCGCGCTGTTCATCCAGTCGACGAACACCTGGTTCGACGTGGTGCCGCTGCCCGAGACGGTGATGTTTCCCAGGTGGGCGAGCTGCTGGTAGGGCGGCGCCGCGTCCTCCGACGTCACGTACCATCCGCCCCAGCGTTCCGGATGCCGGGTCCGGTGATTCACGTCGCGGCCCGCGTCCTGCGGTCTCACGTTCCCATCGTCGCCCACCGTGTGGCTGCGCGCGATCATCCCCGGGACGTCGAGCGTGCCCGGCGACACATGGCAGCTGAGGCAACTGGTTTGCCGGATGAAGACTGGCGCCACCGCCGCCTGCTCGATCGTGTAGAACACGACGCCCTGCTGGGGGTCGTGGACCGCGACCTCGATGAGCGGGGCGCCCGGGGCATAGCCGACGGCGACCGACTGATCGAAGTAGAGCGCCCTCGGATTGTGCGGGCTGGTGTAGGCGCGCTGCACACCGGTTTTCGAGAACACCAGCAGCTGCGATTCCGCCGACACTCCGAGCGCGTCGAGCACCGACACGAGGTAGCCGGTACGGGAGTCTCGCTGAAGCGATCGTCCGGCCAGTGCGAGCACGTGATTCAGCGTCGCCACGCGGTCGAGTGGCGGGATCGGCGGCGCCGCCGCCCCGTGGACGATCGCGAGACCGAGCGCCGCGGCGCCCATGGTCCAACCCGCCCGCCGCATGCCGCGCATCGACGCACCTGCCGTCATCGACGCTACGTCCGGATTACTTGCGCGCGCGCTCTCGCGCCAGTTGCTCCCGGTATGTCTTCTCCAGACGCTCGACCGACGCCTTGAAGCCCTGCGGATCGACGAAACGTTCGGGGTCGAACGCGTCGCCAGGCTTGTACTTCTCGTGCATCTTGAATTGCGACGCATGCGAGGCGAGCCAGATGTCGATCGGCAGGTCCTCCTGCGCCTTGAACGTTCGCGCGTAATCCTCGGCGATGCCGGCGTACTTCGGCATGCCGCTGACGCTGACGCCCGGATTGATGGACCCCATGTTGGCAATCACCACGCGGTAGGTCTTCCCACTCTCCTGAACGTTCAGCGTGAAACTGGTCGCACCTTTGGTATGGCCCGGATGGTGGTGCGCGGTGAGGACGGTCCCCCCAAGCGAGATGGTGTCGCTGTCCTTGAACGTGCCATCGACGGTAACCGGCTCGAAGCGGGCCCCGGGCGTGTCGCCGAAGCGGAAGTCCAGTTTGCCCCCAGACTCGAGCAGCTCCTTGTCCTGTTCCGAGACGAGGAGCCTTGCGCCGGTCATGCGCTTCAACTCGGCCATGCCCGCGACGTGATCGAAGTGGCCGTGCGTGGCGGTCAGGATCTTCGTGTCGGCGAGGTTGAATCCGAGTTGTTCCACGCTGGCTTTGATCTGCTTCGCGGTGTCACCGACGCCGGTGTTGATCAGGATGTGCCCCTGGGGCGTCGTGATCAGATACGTGGCGAGATCGTACGAGCCCACCCAGTAGAGGTTCCCGACGATGCGAAAGGGCGGGAAGGGGCGTGTCCAATCGGCGTTCCCCTGCGCGAGGGCCGGGGAGGCGAGCGCGAAGCAAACGAACATCACGAGCGAGATCAATCCAGCCACCATGAAGGAGTATTGTAATCGCACGCCAGCTGAGCCGGGGAGTCGAACCACGCGTCAGGCGACAATCGTCGAGTGAGGAACCTTATGCGAACACTTTATCGAGGGCTCTTCGTGTCGTGCGTCGGCGTCGGCCTGAGGTTCGGCGCGATGTTGCATCCCGTCACGAGCAGGACGCTGGTTCGCGCCGGATCGCGGCCGCCCGCACGTTCGCGGCGCGCGAGAAAGGCCGCCGTCGCCGCGGCGCCGGCCGGCTCGGCGATGAGCTGCTCGCGCGTGGAGAGCCATTCGATTGCCGCGAGCATCTCCTGCTCGCTCACGGCCGCGACCTCGTCCACCAGCTCGCGGATCGCGGCGACGTTGGGCGCCAGCGGCCGCCGGATCGCGAGGCCGTCGGCGATGGTCTCGCACGTCGCCGTCTCGACGACGGCATCAGCCCCTCGCCCCAAGTCTCCAGCCCCGAGACCTGAGACCTCAGCCCTTCGCCATGACAAGAAATAAGCCGGCGCCTGTTCGGCGACCACCCCGACGATCGTGATCGAGGCCCGGTATTGCTTCGCCGCCGACGCGACGCCGCGGACCAGCGCCGTGTCGCCCATCGGGACGTAGATCACGTCGACCTCCGGCAGCTGCTCGACGATTTCCAGGCCGATGGTCGCGGTGCCAGCCGGGACGTCGGGATCGCTCGCGTCGTGAAGAAAGAACGCCGGGGTGAGCGCCGCGTAATCCCGCGCCGCGTCAATCGCCGCGCTGAGATCGATCCCTGACTCGACGAGACGCGCGCCGAGCGCGCGGATACGCGCCGCCTTCACAGGATTGGGGTTCACCGGGAGGAAGATCGTCGCCGGGACATCGAGCAGCCTGGCCGCGTACGCCACCGCCGCGCCGTGATTGCCGGTGCTCGCGCACACGACCTCGGCGATCGCGCCGCGCGCGAGGTTCACCGACAGCGCGTAGATCGCGCCGCGGACCTTGAACGATCCGGTCGGCAGCTCGCTTTCGATCTTGAGGAAGACGTCATGTCCGGGCGAGGAGAGCGACGCTGCCCGCGCGATTCGGGTGGGCCCGAAGTGGCGCGCGAGCAGCGACTGCGCATCATGGATGCGCTGCGAGTCGATCATCCCGCTAGGCGATTTTCAGCTTGCGGGGCGCCTGCGAGTTCTGTTCGAGGAAGGAGCGCTTGTTCTCGAGATCCTTCTCGGTCGGCTGCACCAGCCCGGTCATGTCGGTCGTCCGCGAGACGATCGTGTGGTCGCCCGGCGTCGCGCCCTTCCAGGTGTAGTTGTAGAACTTCCAGCCGAACTTGTCCCTGGTCGCCGGGTCCGCCGTGGCCATCTGCCATGGGCCCTCGTCCACCTTGATCTCGACCGATTTGATCGGCGTGCCGTCGTTGAGCACGACCGCGAGCACCTTGTGATCGCTGCCACTCTTGGTGACGCGCGCCACGAACGACTTGAGCTGCATGTGCGTGACCTCGGTCTCGCTCACCTTGAGCTCGCCGTCGACCATCTCGGTCCGAACCGTGCGGTACCAGCGCGACTGGTACTTGCCGACGTAGTTCTCGGCCTGCGGGTGAATCTCCGAGAGCCACTTCACGTTCGCCACGCCGTACCAGCCCGGCACGAGCAGGCGGAGCGGTGCGCCCTGATGCTTCGTGAGTGGCGCGCCGTTGAGCGCCCACGCGAGGAACGGCTCGGCGCTCAGCGCCTTCTCTCGCGGCAGCGCGCGGCCGAAGTGGTAATCGACCTTGTACTTCTGCGTGCGCCACTCCACTTCTTCTTCGCCGTGGTCGGCGCCGAAGAACACGACGTCGCGCGCGCCGGGCTTCAACCCGGCCGCGGCGAGCACGGTCTTCAGCGGCACGCCGGACCATTTGCCGTTGCCCGACAGGCCCTGCAGCGGCCCGCGGTTGCCGGAGCACTCGAAGCCGGCGACGAGATCGGTGCCGCCGAGCTTCTTCAGATCGTCGAGCGACAACGCCTTCGGGTTGTTCACCAGGCCGGTGACCTTCAGCTTGTAGGAGGCGATGTCGACGTCCGGATGACCGTAATGTTGCGTCGTCGCGAACTTGTCGGCCGGCGTGAACGGACCGTCGATCGTGCGGACGTCCAGCAGGCGCCGGTCAGGCGGCGTTTCCCAGCGGACATTCTCGGGGAGGTCGGTGAACGGCACGAGCATGTCGCCCTGCGCCAGCGCCGGCATCGCCCACTCGGGGATCCCCATGACGCCGAGTCCGGCGAGCGCCATGCTGCCCTTGAGGATGCTCCGACGCGTGTTGTCTGTTTTCATAGTTGGCCCTTTCGGCCTCGAATCGTACAATCCGCTTCGCCCAATATCAAGGAGCGTTCTCATGGAACGAAAGAAAGCGTCCGACTACCCGCAGGAGCTGCTGGACCTCTTTCACGAATACCAGCACGGCGACATCGACCGGCGGACCTTCCTGGAGCGCGCCGGAAAATTCGCGGTCGGCGGCCTCACCGCCGCCACGATTCTCTCGGAAATGACGCCCAACTACGCGTGGGCCCAGCAGGTGCCGAAAGACGATGCGCGGATCAGGACGGAGGTGGTGACGGTGCAGTCGCCGCAGGGCAACGGCAGCATCAGGGGCCTGTTCGCCCGGCCGGCGAAGTCCGGCGGCAGGCTGCCCGGCATCATCGTCATCCACGAGAACCGCGGCCTCAACCCCTACGTCGAGGACGTCGCGCGCCGCTTCGCGGTCGCCAACTTCATCGCCTACGCCCCCGACGGCCTGACGTCGGTCGGCGGCTTCCCGGGCAACGACGAGCAGGGCGCCGTCAAATTCCGTGAGGTCAACGGTCCCAAGATGATGGAGGACTTCGTCGCGTCGGCGAGCTGGCTGCGCACCCACCCCGAATGCACCGGCCGGATCGGCGCGATCGGCTTCTGCTTCGGCGGCGGCATCGTCAACCAGCTCGCCGTGCGGCTGGGCGGGGATCTCGGCGCGGGCGCGCCGTTCTACGGCCGCCAGCCGAGTGCGGACGACGTCGCGAAGATCTCAGCGCCGATCCAGGCGCACTACGCCGACCCCAAGCTCGATACCGGCGTGGGCGCCGGCATTGCGCCGTTCGAGGCGGCGCTGAAGGCGAACAACAAGAAATACGAGATCTTCATCTACGACGGCGCCCAGCACGGCTTCCACAACGACACGACGCCACGCTACGACGAGAAGGCGGCCACACTCTCGTGGTCCCGCTCGCTGGAACTGTTCAATAAAACCCTCCGGTGACTCGCGGCTGAATTTGAGGATGTGAGGATTTCAGGATTTGAGGATTTGAGGATCTCATTTGAGAATCTAAGAGCCTGCACGCTGGGCGGCGCGGCGGGCTCTTAGATCCTCGAGTAAATCCTCATATCCTCAACTCCTCAAATCCTTAGATTCTCGAAGGCTGCGGTACACTGAAAGCGTGCAAGCCGAGTCACTGCAAATCGAGCTCGAACGCGAGGTCTCGCGGCGGCGCACCTTCGCCATCATTTCCCACCCCGACGCCGGCAAGACCACGCTGACGGAGAAGCTGTTGCTGTACGCCGGCGCGATCGAACTGGCCGGCGCGGTGCGCGGGCGCAAGGCGCGCAAGCACGCCACGTCGGACTGGATGGCGCTCGAGCAGGAGCGCGGCATTTCGATTACCGCCGCGGCGCTCGAGTTCGAGCTCGAGGGGCGGCGGATGGCGCTGCTCGACACGCCGGGCCACAAGGACTTCAGCGAAGACACGTACCGCGCGCTCATCGCCGCCGACAGCGTGGTCATGGTGATCGACGCCGCGAACGGCGTCGAGGGTCAGACGCGCAAGCTGTTCGAGGTCTGCCGGCGCCACCGGCTGCCGATCCTCACCTTCGTCAACAAGTTCGACCGTCCCGCGCGCGATCCGCTCGAGCTGCTCGACGACATCGAGAGCACGCTCGGTATCAAGGCCGCTCCCGTCAACTGGCCGGTCGGCAACGCCGAGCACTTCCGCGGCGTGTACGATCTCCAACGCCAGCACCTGTTGCTCTACGAGCGCGAGATGCAGGGCCAGTATCGCGCGCCCGTCGACGTCTCCGATCTCGACGACCCCCAGGCCCGCGAGCTGATCGGCGAGAACACGTACCTGCACTTCCGCGAATCACTCGACGTGATCCGCGTCGCGGGTACGCAGTTCGACATCGCGGAGTACCTCGCGGGACGGCAGACGCCGGTGTTCTTCGGCAGCGCGATGACCAACTTCGGGCTCGAACCGTTCCTCCGCACGCTGGTCGAGCTCGCGCCGCACCCGCAACCGCGGTCGAGCGACACGGGCGTCGTCTCGCCGACCGACGAGCGGTTCACCGGCTTCGTGTTCAAGATTCAGGCGAACATGGACCCGCGCCACCGCGATCGCGTCGCGTTCGTGCGCGTCTGCTCCGGCCGCTTCACGAAGGACATGGCCGTGTCGAACAGCCGCGCCGGGAAAGTGCTGCGGGCGACGCGCGCGTACCGGTTCTTCGGCCGGGATCGCGAGACGATCACGGAGGCCTACGCCGGCGACATCATCGGCCTGGTCAATCCCGGCCAGTTCACGATCGGCGACACGGTGCACACCGGCGCGCCGCTGAAGTTCCTCGACATCCCGCGCTTTCCGGCGGAGCACTTCGGCCGGCTGCGGCTGCAGGACACGCGCTACAAGCAGTTCGACGAAGGGCTGAAACAGCTCGAGGAGGAAGGGCTGATGCAGCTGTTCTACGTCGATAGCGGCCGCCGCGAGCCGATCGTCGGCGTGGTCGGCGCGCTGCAGTTCGACGTGATCACCAGCCGGCTGCGCACCGAGTACGGCGTCGAGATCGCCGTCGATCCCTCGACGTTCACCGCGGCGCGATGGGTCGCGGATCCCGCCAGGGCGCTTCCGCTCCTCGGCGGCGCGACGACGGCGGCGGCCGATCGGCAGGGGCGGCGCGTGCTGCTGTTCGCCAATGAATGGGAAGTGCAGTACTTCGAGAAGCAGAACCCGACGTTCGGCCTCCTCGCCGAGTCGCCGGTCGCGTAGCGACGAACGACGAACCACGAACGACGAACCACGAACCACGAACCACGAACCACGAACCACGAACCACGAACCACGAACGACTACCGCCTGCGCCACTCATCGGCAGTGACCTCCCAGATCTCCGCCGGCAGCCGTCCGCAGACATAATCGCGCTCGACGAGTGCGACGACGCGCATGCCCTGTTTTTCCGAGATGCGGCGCGACGCCGTGTTCGCGATCGCCTTGGGCACGCGGAGCACCGGGAACTTCAGCGTGTCGAACCAGAAATCGGTGACCGCGTCGCTCGCCTCGGTCATCAGGCCCCGGCCGTGCCACGGGAGGCCGAGCCAGAAGCCGCGGTTTTCCTGGTCGCCTGTCATCAGGCTGATGGATCCGATCAGCTGACCCGGATCCGTTTTCAGTCTGATCGACCAGATCCATTGCTCGCCGCGTTCGACCGCCGGCAGCGCGACGTGCTCGTAGAACTGGCGCGCGCCCTCGGGCGGATAGGGCCAGGGAATCTTGTCGTTCAGATACTTCACGACGTCCCACTGCGGAAACAGCCGTTGCGCCTGATCGGCATCCGCCAGCTCGAGCGGCCGCAGCAGCAGGCGTGCCGTTTCCAGTGGTGGGGTCGTCGTCACCGGGGTGAGCTTATACTCTGCGCATGTGGCGATCGATACGTGCGGCCGCGGTGGCCGTCGCGGCTGCCGTGGCGGCCGTCGCGGTGGTGGTCGCTGCGGTCGCCACCCCACAGCCCGGCGCGCCCGCAACGCACGCGCACCTGGTGATCGTCGTGGACGGCCTCCGTCCGGACTACGTGACGCCGGCGCTGATGCCGCGGCTGACGCGACTCGGCCGGCGCGGCGTCGTGTTCACCCGGCACCATTCGGTGTTCCCGACCGTCACCCGCGTCAACGCGTCCTCCATGACGACCGGCGCGTACCCGGAGACGCACGGACTGCTGGGCAACACGGTCTACATCCCCTCGGTGAACGCCACGAAAGGGATCAACACCGGATCGCGCGAGAACCTCGAAGCGATCGCGCGCGCGAACGGCCCGCTGCTGCACGCGCCGTCGCTCGGCGAGATCCTCCCGGCGGCCGGGAAGACGCTCTTCGTCGCCGCTTCCGGCACGAGCGGCGCCGCGTTCCTGCTGAACACGCGCGGCTCCGGCGCCGTCATCCACCAGGAGTTCACGCGTCCGGCATCGCTGGGCGCGCACCTCCTCGAGAAGCTCGGGCCCGTGCCGCCGTCGGCGATGCCCAACGCCGCGCTGAACACGCGCGCGGTCGACGCCTACCTCACGATCGGCCTCGACGAGATGCGCCCCGACGTCGCGTTCCTGTGGATCAGCGATCCGGACCACACGGCGCACGACAAGGGCGTCGGCTCGGAGACGACGAACGACGCGCTGCGCCTCGTGGACGGCGAGATCGGCCGCATCGAGGATGCGCTGAAGGCGAAGGGGTTCGCGGATCGCACCAACGTGATCGTGGCGTCCGACCACGGCTTCTCGACGCACACCGGCGCGCTCGAGCTCGCCGCGCTCGTGGCGCCGTTCGCGAAGCCCTTGCCCGACGGATCGTCCGACATCGTCGTCGCCGAAGGGGCGATTCATTTCCGTGCGGGCGTCGATGCGGCGCGGGTCGCGGCGATCGTCGCGATGCTGCAGCGGCGTCCAGAGGTCGGCGCGATCTTCACGCGATCGGCGCGCCCGGGTGGGGCGGAAGGCGTGGTGCCGGGTACGCTGTCGTTCGACGTCGCGCGATGGAATCATCCGCGCTCGGCGGAAATCCTGGTCTCCGCCAACTGGACCGGCGACAAGAACGGCGCAGGGTACCCGGGGACGACCGCGGACGGCGGGGTCGCGGGACATGGCACGTCGAGCCCGTACGACGTCCACAACACGCTGATCGCCGCGGGTCCCGACTTTCGCGAGCACGCGTCCAGCGATGCGCCGACCGGCAACGTCGACCTGGCGCCCACGCTGCTGCGGCTGCTGGGTATCGCGATTCCGGTGTCGATGACCGGCCGCGTGATCGAAGAAGGCCTGCGCAACCGTCCGCGAATCGCTGCGGTCCCCGTGGATCGCGTGACGCAGACGGTGAAGAGCCCCGACGGCCGCTACACGTTGAGCGCGCACCTGTCGAAGGCCGCCGGAAAGACCTATCTGGATTTCACCGACGTCACACGGCAATAGGCTCGGCTGAAGCCTTCGCCCTGCGCGAGCCTTCGCCTATCTGGATGTCACCGACGTGACGCAACCGTACGGGCCGACCCGCGATCGGGCGCTCATCGATCCGTCGGCGGGCGATGGCGGTCCGGCCATCCGGCCCGGCGTTCGAAGTAGGTTTCGATCGGCGGCAGGACCGCGAGCACGACGAGCGTCATCGCCGCCGTGACCACGGCGAGCCGGTACTGGCCGGTGCCCGCGGCGACGCCGATCGCCGCGTTCACCCAGATGGTCGCGGCGGTCGTCATGCCGTGCACGGTGTCCCCGCTGCGAAGAATCGCGCCGCCGCCGAGAAAGCCGATGCCGGTGACAATCTGCCCGGCCACGCGGCTCGTGTCGCCCACGCCCGTGGTCATCTCGATCGACAGGATCGTGAACAGCGCCGACCCGAGCGCGATCAGGATGTTGGTCCGCAGGCCCGCCGGCTTCTGGCGGTATTCGCGCTCGAGGCCGATCGCGGCGCCGAGCGCGGCCGCCGTCAGCAATCGCCAGACGAAATCGACAGGCATCGCGGACGGGATCCTACCCCACCAGGCCCACCCGGCCTACCGGCCTTCCCTGGCCTCCCGCCGCACGGCCACCAGTTCGGCGCCCCGGCGCTCGCCGATCTGCTGACGCCACATCGCGTAGTAGAGCCCCTTCTGCTCGACCAGCTCGTCGTGCCGCCCCGTCTCGACGATGCGGCCGCGCTCGAGCACGTAGATGCGGTGCGCGTGGAGAATCGTCGACAGCCGGTGCGCGATGAGGACGGTGATCGCGTCGCCGCCGGTCGCCACGTCGCGGATGGTGTCGACGATCCCCTCCTCGGTGAGCGAGTCGAGCGACGATGTCGCCTCGTCGAAGACCAGCAGGTGCGGACGCCGCAGCAGGGCGCGGGCGATCGACAGACGCTGTTTTTCTCCGCCCGACACCTTCACGCCGCCTTCGCCGATCACCGTATCGAGCCCCTTCGCCGCGCGCGCGAGCAGGCTGTCGCACGCGGCCTTGCGCAGCACATCGAGGCACTCGGCGTCGGTGGCGGACGGGTTCACGAACAGCAGGTTTTCGCGGATCGTCCCCGAGAACAGCTGCGTGTCCTGCGTGACGAACCCGATCTGCGCGCGAAGGCCGTCGAGGTCGACCTCGTGGCCCGGAATCCCGTTGTACACGATGCGGCCCGACGCGGGGTGGTAGAGGCCGACCAGGAGCTTCACGAGCGTCGACTTGCCGGCGCCCGACGGCCCGACGAACGCCACGGTCTCGCCGCGCTGCACGTGGAACGAGATGTCGCTCACCGCCGGCGACGTGGCGGACTGGTGCTGGAAGGTGACGCGCTCGAACTCGAGCGTCCGCAGCGCCTCGAGCGGCGCGGGGTTCGCCGGCCGCGGCTCTTCCGGGATCGCCAGGATCTCCTGGTAGACGTTGAGCGACGCTTCGGTCTCGCGGTAGATGTTGATGATGTTGCCCAGCTCCTGGAGCGGGCCGAAGATGAAGAACGAGTAGATGAACAGCGAGAAGAACTGGCCGACGGTGATCGCGCGCGTGTAGATCAGGTAGAGCATCAGGAACATGATGCTCGTGCGCAGGAAGTTCACCGCCGTGCCCT